>CAMLDH010000178.1 GCA_946478765.1 uncultured Oxalobacteraceae bacterium
AGGCGCGGGACATGTCCCGCGAAACCCCTGCTCCACCCCTAGCCCTCCCCTTGAAAGGGAGGGAACACGTAGACTCTCCGTCGCCTAAGTTACTGACTTCTGTCTAACGGGCACGCGCATGGCACACCATGAACCAACCTTGCGGATCGGTCCAGGCTCGAACCGCGCCGAAACCTGCCTGCTGCAGCAGTGTCGCGAAGCTCTCTTTCGTGTACTTGTAACTGTTTTCGGTATGGATGCGTTCGCCTTCGGCAAAGCGGCGGCGCCCGCCCTGCCAGCTTACCGTCACCGGACGCCGCGTTTCAAGGTGCATTTCGACCCGGTTCAGCTCGCCATTGAAAAATCCGCGATGGCGCCAGTCGCGCACATGAAAATCCGCGCCCAGCAGATGATTCAAATGCAGCAAAAGATTCCGGTTGAACGACGCGGTCACACCCAGCGCATCGTCATATGCGGCATCAAGTATCTTCTTGTCCTTGACAAGGTCGACGCCGATCAGCAAACCGCCTTCCGCATGCTGGCTCGTGCCGCATGCCTCGTGCAGCCGCTTCAGGAAGGCGATTGCCCGATCAGGGGAGAAATTCCCGATCGATGAACCGGGATAGAAAAACAGGCGTTTGTCGCGCCGTACCGCATCGGGCAAGGTCAAGGCACTGGAAAAATCCAGTCCCAGTCCCGTCATTTCAATCCCGGGAAAGCGTTGCCGCAGCACTCCAACCGCATCACGCAAAAAATCGACCGAAATATCCACCGGCACATACTGGGCCGGCTGCAACGCTGAAAACAGCCGTGCCGCCTTCGCGCAGTTGCCTGCGCCGAGATCGATCAAGGTCGTGCCCTGCCCTGTCGATTCCGCGATTTCCGGCAAGTACGCATCAAAAATGGCGGCTTCGGTGCGCGTCGGGTAATATTCAGGCAGCTCGCAAATTGCCTCAAACAGTTTCGACCCCAACGTGTCATACAGGTATTTGGGCGATGTATGCGCCTGCGGCGCCTGCAAACCGGCGATCAATTCAGCGCGAATCGCATCGGTATTTTTCCGATATGCCTGAATGAATCCTGCTTGCGGCGCTTCTGGCGTAGATGAGGTCAACATTGGCATGATGCAAGTCAGCGAGTCACGGATAGCCGGACCATCCTCGGCTCGCAGCAGTTGGCAGGTTTTTTAGCTATCATAATCCATTAATTTCGTCGGCACTTGAGACGACACAAGTGCCTCTTGGTTGTCTCCCGTCTTCCATCCTTACAAAAGAATTCACCATGATCAAATTCCCCGCTTCCCGTGCCAGTAAACTCTTGATGAGCATCTCTCTCGCATCGGCCATGCTGGTCTCCAGCGGCCTCAGTTATGCGCAGCAAGTATTGCGGGTGTCGGCCATTCCGGACGAAGCGCCGACCGAATTGCAGCGCAAGTTCAAACCATTGGGCAATTATCTGGAGCAAAAATTGGGCATGAAGGTCGAATTTATGCCGGTGACCGATTACGCAGCATCGGTCGAAGGTCTGATCAACAACAAGCTCGACATGGTGTGGTTCGGCGGCTTCACCTTTGTCCAGGCAAAAGTACGCAGCAACGGCAAAGTGGTGCCGCTGGTGCAGCGCGAGGAAGACGAGAAATTCAAATCGGTCTTCATTACCACCGACAAATCGATCAACAAGCTGGAAGACTTGAAAGGCAAGACCTTCGCCTTCGGTTCCGAATCGTCCACATCGGGTCATCTGATGCCGCGCTCTTACTTGTTGGCCGCCAAGGTTAATCCCGATACCGACATGAAGCGCATTGCATTCTCCGGTGCCCATGATGCAACCGTTGCCGCAGTGGCTGGAGGCAAGGTCGATGCAGGCGCACTCAACATTTCAGTGTGGGAAAAACTGGTTGCGCAAGGCAAGGTCGATACCAACGCGGTACGCGTGTTCTACACCACGCCGGGATACTACGACTACAACTGGAGCGTGCGTTCCGACATGAATCCGGTGGTGCGGCAAAAGTTGACCGATGCATTCCTGGCGCTGAACAAGAACGATGCGCAAGGCAAGGAAATCCTGGAATTGCAACGTGCGACACGTTTCATTCCGACCAAGGCGGAAAATTATGCAGCAATTGAAGCCGCAGCGCACAACGCTGGCCTGCTCAAGTAAAAATGAGTTTTGAATTACGCGGCGTCTCGGTACGTCATCCATCGGCATCCGTGAAAGGCGCCAACGCCTTGTCCGAGTTGAATCTGGTGGTCGCCCAAGGCGAACAGATCGGGTTGATCGGTCCCTCGGGCGCCGGCAAGACCACGCTGTTGCATATGCTGGCCTGCGCCCATCGGCCGGATGCGGGCACGTTCGATGCATTCGGCACGGACCCATGGCGCTTGCGCAGTCGCGACCGGCATGCGATGCGCGCCCGCGTGTTTCTCGCACCGCAGACGCCGCCGCTGCCGCCGCGCCAGCGTGTTGTCACCGCCGTGCTGGCCGGACGACTGCCGCAATGGAGCCTGTGGCAAGCGATCGTTTCGCTGATCAGGCCGGCCGACCCGCAGGCCGCCTTTGATGCGCTGGCACGTTTCAATTTGCAGGACAAGCTTTATGCGCGCGTGGATCGCCTGTCCGGCGGCGAGCGCCAGCGTTGCAGCATGGCGCGCCTGCTGATTTCGCAAGCGGAAACTTTTCTGGTCGATGAACCGTTATCGGCGCTCGATCCGACGCTGGCAATGCAAACATTGTCGGTGTTGCAGAAAGAAGCCCTCACCCGCAACGCCACCCTCATTTGCAGCCTGCATCAGGTCGAATTGTCGCGCATGCATTTTCCGCGCATCGTCGGCTTGCGCGAAGGCCGTATTGTGTTCGACGCACGGCGCGAAAACGTGAGCGATGCAATGATCGCGGCGCTTTACCGCAATGCGAATGCCGATACTCACGCCGACGCTGATGCGGACATGGAAGCCGCATTGCTGCACCCCGCGGTCGGCGCACGCTGCTTCTGATCCCGATGTCTACCAGCTCTTCTGCCTCTGTCCACCTCGATCCCGCCTGGCGCGGTCGCGTGACGGTTTCCATCATTGCGCTTGCATTGCTGTGGCCGATGCTGGTGATGACGGAGTTCAAGCCGTGGTCCCTGCTCGATCAGCAAAGCCTGCGCGCCACCGGCCGCTTCCTTGCGGCATTCTTCCCGCCTGAACATTCGCTGGATTTCCTGCAACTGGCCGCAGAGGCGACTTGGCAAACCGTCGCGATGGCGACGGCCGGCATGACATTGGCGCTGGCAGGCGCGATACCGTTGACGCTGGTGGTCACGGAACGACTGTCGATTTCCCGGCTCGGCACCGGCCGCATGAGTGTCGTCGCAACGGCAATCCGGCAAAGCGTGCGCTGGCTGCTGGTACTGCTGCGCAGCGTGCCGGAACTGGTGTGGGCGCTGCTGTTCGTGCGCGTGGTGGGCTTGGGGCCGACCGCCGGCGTGCTTGCCATCGCCCTTACCTATTGCGGCATGCTGGGCAAGGTCTATGCAGAGATTCTCGAATCGTCGGATGCGCAGGCGACCGAAAACCTGCTCAAGAACGGCAGCGGCCGGCTCGCGGCGCTTTTTTACGGCGCGCTGCCGGAGGCGGCATCGGAACTGGTGTCCTACACTATTTACCGGTGGGAATGCGCGATTCGCGGTTCGGTCGTCATGGGTTTCGTCGGCGCCGGCGGCTTGGGGCAACGCATGGATGAATCGATGAAGATGCTGGCCGGCGGCGAAGTCGCGACGATGCTGATCATTTTCGTGCTGCTGGTTGCCTGCGCCGATGGCGTCAGCAAGATGTTGCGCAGGCGGCTGGGATGAAGCAGCCAATATCCAACATATCGCCACCCACAGTGCCGGCCGTGCGCGTATCGACGGCATTGCTGCTCGCCGGCCTGCTGGCACTCGTCATCGCCAGTTTCGCATCGCTGCCGCTTCAGTGGCAGGCATTTTTCACCAGCGAAGCGCTGCAAACGACAGTCGAATTCCTGCACGGCTTCGCACCGCCCGAAATGGCGCCGGCATTCCTGTACAAGGTCGCGATTGCCACTGCCGAAACCTTGTCGATGTCAGCGCTCGGCACCTTGATCGCAATGCTGATCGGGCTCGCGCTGGCGCTGCCTGCCAGCGGCCGCTTCGGGGCTCCTGCGCGCGCCGCCGTGCGCATGCTGTTGAACATTCTGCGTTCGATACCGGAACTGGTATGGGCGTCGATCCTGTTGATCGCATCGGGGCTGGGCCCTTTTGGCGGCACCCTGGCATTGGCGGCGCATACGGCGGGCGTGCTCGGCCGCCTGTTCGCCGATGCGCTGGAAAACGCCTCGCCGCTGCCGGAATCGACCCTGCGCATCAACGGCGCGCAACCGATGGCGGCATTCTTTTATGCGACATTGCCGCAGACCGTGCCGCAGATGCTGTCGTACACACTGTACCGCTGGGAAAACAATATCCGCGCCGCCGCCATCCTTGGCGTAGTCGGCGCCGGCGGCCTCGGTCAAATGCTGAAATACCATCTGTCGCTATTCCAGATGCAACAAGCGGCCAGCGTCATTCTTGCGATGCTGTTGCTGGTGGCGATGGTCGATGCAATCAGTTTCGCGCTGCGGCGCGCGATGACGCGGTAAGTATTGCACCACATGTACTGCCGAGAGCATCAACAAGAAGCTTTCGACAATTAGCTAATTTTTGAACAGAGATAACCATGAATCGTTCACGTGCTCTTGAATTGCTTTCTCAAAGCAAACCTGTTTTGGCTGCGCGTTATGGCGTGACGGACCTGGCTTTATTTGGTTCTACGGCACGTGATGCGGCACGAAACGATAGCGATGTGGATGTGCTCGTCGCTTTCGATAGTCCAGCCACATCAAAACGTTACTTCGGCGTTCAGTTCTATCTTGAGGACCTGTTCGGTTGCCCGGTCGATCTGGTCACTGAAAAAGCCTTGCGTGCCGAGTTGCGGCCATTCATTGAAAAGGAGGCGATTCATGTCTGATGCCACGCATCGCGAATGGCGATTTTATCTGGACGACATGATTGGTTTTGCCGAAAAAGTCATTGTCTATACTGATGGTCTTGATCAAATGGCCTTCATTGCAAGCCCCCTTACGTATGATGCCACTGTGCGCAATCTGGAATTGATCGGAGAGGCAGCGACGCACGTTCCCGATGAGGTGCGCAGAGCAAATTCGCATATTCCCTGGCGGCTCATCATCGCTACGCGCAACCGATTGATACACGGGTATTTAGGCATCGACAATGACACGCTCTGGAGCATTATTCGGGATGAAATTCCCGCATTGCAGTCACAACTCAGCGCACTGAAAAATCAACAGGCATGAGCAAACAAAAACTGGAACTCACGTACAAGAAAACCCAATCCGGACAGGGCGGGCTGATTGAGGAGAGTGCGCCATGAGCGAACAACAGTACCCCGGTTCGCGTTGGTGGAAGTTCGATTTCCATAACCACACGCCTGCCTCAAGCGACTTTGATGCGTCCGAAATCGCCACGCTGCAACCACGCGATTGACTGCTGGCATATACGGATTCAGCGCGCGTTGGTGCAAACTCGCATCCGATCATGCTGTTGATGTTGGCGCCAAGCCGTGGAAATATTTGCTGTTGCAGCATGACGAGATTACGGCGGCAAGACGGCTGCATGACTACTTGCGTTTCGAGGTTCAAGCGTAATCAGTTAGGAAAACATGTTAACACTACGTCATCTCAACAAAGCCTATGCCAGCGGACGACGGGTACTAACCGATCTGTGCTACATCCTGGGCGCCGGTGAATACGTGGCAATCATGGGCGACTCCGGCGTCGGCAAATCGACCCTGCTCAATCTTATTGCCGGACTGGATACGCCGGACAGCGGCGACATCCTGATCGACGATGTGACCATGTCGTCGCTGGACGACGATGCGGCGACACGCTTGCGGCGCGAAAAATTCGGCTTCATCTTTCAGGCATTCCACGTCTTGCCGCATTTGACCTTGCTGCAGAATATCGCGCTGCCCCTGCTGTTGAATGGCGCTGCCATCGGACGCGCAGAACAGATGCTCGATGCGGTCGGACTGCAGGGCCGGGGCAAGGATTTTCCGCGCCAGTTGTCCGGCGGTGAATTGCAGCGCGTCGCAATCGCCCGCGCCCTGGTGCATAAACCGAATCTGGTGCTGGCCGACGAGCCGACCGGCAATCTTGATCCGGACACCGCGCTTAGCGTGCTGACCTTGCTGCGCGATGAAATCAAGGCCAACGGTGCATCCGGCGTCATCGTCACGCATTCGCATGCGGCGGCGGCGACGGCGGACCGAATACTGGTGTTGACCAAGGATGGGTTGCATCCTGCCGACGCACGTCAAACCGGATGAAACGCGACACCCTGCCTCGTTCGCATCTCGTGCGCTGGCTGCTTGGCGGCGAATGGCGCGAACATCCGGTCCGTACGATCATTGCGATCGGCGCCATCGCACTGGGCGTTGCGCTCGGTTTCGCGATTAATCTGATCAATGGCGCGGCCTTCAATGAATTTTCGGCTGCCGTCAAAAGCGTATCCGGCCAGTCCGATTTGCAGGTGCGCGGCACGCAATCGTATTTCGAAGAATCGCTCTACCCGCTGCTGGCCAAACACGATGGCGTCGCGGTGGCCAGCCCCGTGCTGGAACTCGATGCGGTCGTGCCGGGCGAAAAAGACGCATTGAACATTCTCGGCATCGATGTCTTCCGCGCCGCCATGATCGCGCCGGACCTGATCGGCGTGCCCTCCGAAGACAAGACCCTGGACACGCTGGCGGACGACACGATCTTTCTGTCGCCGGCCGCGATGGAGTGGCTGAAGGTCAGGCAGGGCGAGGCGTTAAAGCTGCGCTCCGGCACGCACGCCATCACGTTGCGCGTCGCCGGCGGCCTGGTGCGCTCGCGTGCCGGGCAACGCATTGCCGTGATGGATATCGGCGCGGCGCAGTGGCGCTTCGACCGCATCGGACAATTGTCGCGCATCGACGTGAAGCTGACGCAAGGCATTGACCGCAGCGCGTTCAAAACCCGCCTGTCGCAAGAACTGCGCGGGCAGGCGCTGGTGACGGAAACCGAGGATCAGGAAGCGCGCAGCGCCAACATGTCGCGCGCCTATCGTGTCAACCTGAATGTGCTGGCATTGGTTGCCTTGTTTACCGGTGCATTCCTGGTGTTTTCGACACAGGCGCTGTCGGCCATACGGCGCCGCAGCCAGTTCGCCTTGTTGCGCGTGGTCGGCATGACGCGACGGCAACTGCTGGCGCAGATACTGGTCGAGGGTGGGACATTGGGCGCGATCGGGTCCTTGCTCGGTCTCGTCCTCGGTTATCTGCTGGCCGCGGCCGCGTTGCATTTTTTCGGGGGCGACCTGGGCAGCGGCTATTTTCCCGGCGTGAAACCGTCGGTGCAATTCGCGCCGGTTGCCGCGATGGTATTTTTCGTGCTCGGATGCGGCGTCGCTTTGTTGGGCAGCGCCAGTCCCGCCTGGGAAGCCGCACGTGCAAAGCCGGCGCAAGCGCTCAAGTCCGGCAGCGAAGATATCGCGCTGGCGAAACTGGCCACGCCGTGGCCCGCGCTCACGTGTTTGGCGATCGGTGCGCTGCTGACCCGATTACCGCCGCTATTCGGTTTGCCGCTATTCGGTTATCTGGCCATGGCGCTGTTGCTGCTCGGCGGGATTGCGCTGATGCCGCGTCTTGCCGCGTCGCTGTTCGGCGCACTGTCATCGGCTGCGCGCGCGTCGGGCGTGGTG
>CAMLDH010000179.1 GCA_946478765.1 uncultured Oxalobacteraceae bacterium
CGACCACCGAGATCTACACTCTTTCCCTACACGACGCTCTTCCGATCTTATCGGTACCGAGCATGCGGTCAAGTCAACGCAGCGCGACGATCTTCTGGCATTCTGGAAACAGCATTACGTGCCCGGCAATGCAGCATTGGTCGTGTCCGGGGCTATCACGCGCGACGAGTTGAGATCGTTGGCCGAAGCCAAGTTCGGCACGTGGCAGGGCGCCGATCCGAAACCGTTTGCAGCCGGCCCGGTGCAGACTACATCGGCGCGCCTGGTGCTGGTCGACAAACCCGGCGCACCGCAAACCGCGCTGCAGGTAACCACGATCGGCACCGAGCGCAAGTCGCCCGATTACGCTGCACTGCAGGTGATGAACGCGGCACTGGGCGGCCTCTTTACCAGCCGTTTGAACAACAACTTGCGCGAGCAGAAAGGGTACACGTACGGCGTGCATTCCGGCTTCCAATATCACCGCATGCCCGGACCTTTTGCGATTAGCGGCAGCTTCCGCACCGATGTCACCGGTCCGGCGCTCAGCGAGATATTCAAGGAAATCAGTGCGATGCAAGCCAAGCCGATGCCGCCCAGAGAATTGGAAGGCGCACGCAATTCGCAGATCCTGTCCCTGCCCGGACAATTCGACACCAACAAGGCCATCGGGGCCAGTCTGTCCAATGTGTTCGTCTATGATTTGGGGCTTGATTATTACAACGGGCTGGCCAAGCGCTTTGCCGCTGTCAGTGCAACGGATGCGCAGGCGGTGGTGAAGAAATATCTGAAGCCGGAAAACCTGATTGTGGTTGGCGTGGGGGACAAGGCCAGGATTGAGCCGCAGTTCGGCAAGCTGAAAATGAAGCTGGGGCCGGTGGAATATCGGGATGCGGATGGGAATTTGTTGAAGTGACGGTAATGCGGGTTTGACGGAGCGCGTCGTGTGACGCGTGCGGTCGGGTTTGTTTCAGGATGCACCGGCTTTCAGAGGATGGGCCGGCGTTTTTTTTCAGTGTCAGCATGGCGCGATGCCGGCTGCAATCAAGCGGAAGCAGCAATTGGGATAGTGTTGTGCCGACAGCAAGCAACGGCATAAATTGAGTGACGTTTTCGCTGGTTATTTAGTAATATTGTTGGTAACACCTGCCGAATCTAAGCAATCACGCAAAATTATTTGTGTCGTGAAAAATAGAAGGGAGTAGGGTGCGCTTGCGCACCATTGCGATCCACCGCAGCATTGGTGCGCAAGCGCACCCACCTCCTTTCTGGTTTCACTACGATTATCACGAGAAATTCACAATATATTTTGCGCGGGTACTTAGGTTTAAGGCGGCAGCCATTTTCGCGACACTCGCTGCGTTTGAAACAGGCGTCGAAATGACGCATGAGCCATGCGTTTTGCAGGCAGGTTGCCTGTTATTTCAAACGTCAGGCTCATTCAAGGAAACTATATATATGGCATTGCTACAAAAAACAGATTTGGAATTTAAATACAATTGGACGGCAATTTCCCCGGATGATCCTAGAATCACAGGGAGTCTGGATAGCACCGTGCTCAATCGAGGCGAAGGTTATGAAATGCTTGCGTTCATCAATCGTTTTGCATTCGCCAACGAATGGAGACAAAAGGTATCCGGATTAAAGGTAGAACGTTTGATAAACAAGCATCTGCCCGCTGACATCCGGAGTCATGCCAAAATCAAGAAATGGCTGGCTGACAATTGGAAGAAATATGAATAAAAGCTAATCGATTGTCACAATCACCGGGGTATGGTCGGAAGGCTGTTCCCATTTGCGCGGCACCTTGTCGATCACGCATGCACTGCAGCGTGCGGCTAGCGGATTGGATACAAGAATATGGTCGATGCGCAAACCCATATTGCGGCGGAATGCCATTTGGCGATAGTCCCACCAACTGAACAATTTTTCGGGTTGTTCGAAGAGCCTGAATGAATCCTTGAGTCCCAGATCAAGCAGGCGCTGGAATGCAGCGCGCTCCAGCTCCGACACCAGCACCTGTCCTTGCCACGCAACCGGATCGTGCACGTCGCGGTCGTCCGGTGCGATGTTGTAATCGCCGAGCAAGACCAGATTCGGATGCTTTGCGCATTCCCCGGCGAGCCAATCGTGCAGCCCGTTCAGCCATCGCAACTTGTACTGGTACTTGTCGGAGTCGACCGCCTGCCCATTCGGAATGTACGCGCAGATCACGCGCACGCCTTCGATCGTGGCCGCGATGATGCGCTGCTGTTCGTCCTCAAAACTCGGGATGTTTTTCACCACGTCGGTCATCGGATGTTTCGACAGGATCGCGACGCCGTTATAGGTCTTTTGCCCGGTGAACTCGACTTGGTACCCGGCGGCTTCGATGGCGGCGACGGGGAACTTGTCGTCCGTCATCTTGGTTTCTTGCAGACATAACACCTCGATCGGATTATCCACCAGCCACTGCAATACCTGCGGCAGGCGGACTTTCAGCGAGTTGACGTTCCAGGTCGCAATCTTCATTGAATATACTTATTAAGTTGGGGGTATTTGATGTAACTTTATTTCACAGTTTATGGTGCTGGCCGCCCATATCGAGAGTGAGCGTTTTTTTAACTGTTTGGCATGAGCTTCACTCTCCTGTGGCATTTTACAGCAGCGCTCATGACATCAGGCTTGTCCGTTTTCCGGTGACGGAAGGAAGTTGCTTGCCTGTGCCGGCATCTTGGGCGGCAGGATTCTGTGAGCCTTCTATCGCCGCGTCCTGCGCGGCCCCTTATTGCAGTATCGCCCCCGATGTTCGCCATCAGACGCATGTGAAAAGTGATGGGGTTCTGCATCTTTATCTGTGGACAGACCGTCCACAGTAGAATTCATGGTAAGTTCTGGATAGAGCCCATGCCGGTCACTGTACATGACGATGTGAAAGTTGACAGGAGTGCGTTCAAAAGCGAATTTATTTCAATGGCTTGAAGACGATTTTTTGCAACTCTATCAAGTAGTATGCCGTATGAAGAAAGAAGTGCAGAGGAGCAAGCCGATGATTCATATATTGATTGCAGACGATCACGCCATCGTGCGCGGAGGCGTCAAGCAATTGCTCGCCTTGAGCAGCGACGTTGAAGTGGCAGGTGAAGCAACAAACGGTGCGCAGGTGATGGAGCAGTTGCATAGCGCTTCCTTCGACCTGGTCTTGCTCGACATGACCATGCCCGGCATCAGCGGGGTGGATCTGATCGCCCGCATCCGCATGCACGATGCCAAACTGCCCATCCTCGTTCTCAGCATGCGCAACGAAGCGCAGGTGGTGCGGGGTGCGCTAAAGGCGGGGGCCACCGGTTACCTGACCAAGGACAATGAGCCGGAAACGCTGATGGCGGCGATCCGCAAGACCGCTGCGGGCGGACGCTTCATCGATCCGCTGCTGGTCGAACAGATGGTGTTCGACGTCGACACGCTGGGGGCGAGTCAGGCGCACGAGCGGTTGTCCAACCGCGAATTTCACATTCTGAGCCGGCTGGCAGGCGGCAAGAGCGTCAATGAGATTGCCGATGAGCTGACGATCAGCAACAAGACGGTCAGCACGCACAAGGCGCGGCTGATGCAAAAGATGAATTTCCGCAGCAATGCGGAACTGGTGCGTTACGGCGTGACGCACGGCCTGGTCGAATAGCGCCGCGAAGCATGGTAGGGATTGTCTTACCAATTGCTTCCCTTTGTTTTATGCGTAAGCATGCGTCGCCACGAGCACAGCGCATGCGGCCAACCGGCTTATTTTGTCAAATTCGAAGAGTGCGAGACCGGACATCGCGAACATGAGAACGAGAAGCGCCTACATCAATCATCGCAGTCATGGCGCCAAACGGGTTCGCATTTGCTGATTATCCACCTGCTGGTACAGGGGCGCGTAGCGGCAGAGCAGGCCGCCAGACGGATCAGCGTCGAATTGAACGAACGCAAGAAGAGGGCAGATGGCTTGAAAGTGAGCGAAAAGCGTTGGCAGGAAATTCTCGACAGCATGCCGGTGTGCCGCTTGCGGCCGATGATGGCCGCCGTTCGAACAACGGATTGTGGCCACATTTGCCGACTGATTCGGGCGGCCCGGTTTCCCAGTGTCCCGCTTCTTGTAAGTATTTCCCTATAGTCGTGCCATCTTTACCCTACAGGAGAACCAAGATTGCCTGATAGTAAGATTTTATCGGAACTGCGATGATTTCATCAGGCTTTCACTTATTGCATCAAGGAGAGTTTTTCAGGATGGGCAAGAGCATTTCAATTGATATTGAAGTGAACTTGCCTGTGCCTACATCGTCGTCAACCTGCCTGTTGCAGCCGGGCTCGATTGCCGTTTGAAGAATGCTTGAAAACTTTATGCTATGAGCCACCACACTGAATCGCCCGAATCGCGTCATTACTCACATGTGTTGTTGGTGGATGACGACGACTTCATGCTGGAAATGATGGAAGAGATGTTGTACGACCTCGGCATCACCCACGTCACCAAGGCGGCCGATGGCAAAAAGGCGTTTGAAGCGTTTGAAGCCGCAAAGGTGGTTCCGGACATGATCATTTGCGACATCAACATGCCGGGTACCGACGGTTTTCAACTGATGGAACTGCTCGGCAAGAAGCGCCCGAGCTGTGGGTTCATTCTGATGTCCGGTCTCGAAAAGCGGTTTATCAGTTCGGCCACGTTGATGGCGAAATTTCATCACTTGAACATCCTGGGTTCCTTGGATAAACCGGTGGACAAGCAGGCGCTCGCTGCCCTGATTTCGAAACGGCGCCAGCCTTTGTCTCCGGGATGATTTTGCTGCGGATTGGCTCGGGAGATGAGGAGTGTCATCGATGAATAATCATTCAGATAATATGTCGCAGATTGCGCCAAGCGGTTCAGTGCGCCGCATCCTGTCGCGCTACTGGCCGGCTGTCGCCGCTCCCGCGTTCGCCGCCCTGCCGCTATATCAGTTCGGCGTGCTGGAAGGCATCGCGATCACCGGCGTCGCAGCATGCGTCCTCTGGTCGGCATGGAAACATGGCCGACAGGCCGATGCCGCGACGCGTAGCGTCGATGCATCGCTTTCGGTCCGGCGTACGCTGGATCAAACCGGCATTTTGCTTACCGGAGTGATCCCGGTCTGGCAGCGCCATGTGCAATCCGTCAAGGACCAGACCGATGCCGCGATTACCCAATTGCTCACCGGGTTTTCATCGTTGGTGGATCAGTTCAGATCGGCGGGCTTTACTGCTGCGGACGACAAGTCCAGCAATCAAGTGACGATCAGCCTGCTTACCTTGTGCGAACGGGAGCTGGGTCCGGTGATCAATTGCCTGGAAAGCGTGGTCGGAAGCAAGGCAGAACTGCTCGATAACGTGCGCGCTCTTTCGCTCGCGACCGGAGAGTTGAAAGAACTGGCCGACGAAGTCGGGAAAATCGCCGCTCAAACCAATCTGCTGGCAATCAATGCGTCGATCGAGGCGGCGCGCGCAGGACATGCCGGCCGCGGCTTTGCCGTCATCGCCAGCGAGGTGCGCAAGCTGTCCCAGTCGTCGGCCGATATTGGCGGACGCATCACACAACGCATGGCCGACATTTCCAAGGCCATGAAACTCACGCTGGATGCGGCTGCCAAGGCGGCGGACCATGATCGCGATGCGATTACGGCCGCTGGCCACGTGGTGGAAGATGTACTCGGTCATGTGCGCGAACTGGCGCACTCGGCCGACAACATGCGTGCGGAAGGCAACAACATCCGCAATGATGTCGAAAGCTTGCTGATCGCCTTGCAATTCCAGGATCGGGTTCGCCAGGTACTGGAAGTCGTGGATACGGACATGGCGCGCTTGCAGCAAGCGCTGGGCGAGGAAAAGAAGGATGCCCCGCCGACCCTCGAATCATGGCTGGCGGAGCTGGAAACGCATTACACGATGGACGAAGAACGTCACAGCCATGCCACACAGGACAACGCAAAAACGCCATCGGCGCCGAGCGACGATGTAACATTTTTCTAGAGCATAACAACGCCGTATTTCGAGGAGAACATGGCAAAAACCATCATGGTAGTGGACGACTCCGCTTCGTTAAGACAGGTAGTCAGTATCGCCTTGAAAGGCGCCGGCTACGATGTGATCGAAGGCAGTGACGGCAAGGATGCGCTGTCCAAGCTCCAGGGACAAAAGATCCATCTCATCATCAGCGACGTCAACATGCCGAACATGGATGGCATCAGTTTCGTGAAAGCAGTGAAGCAACTGCCGACCTATCGATTCACCCCGATTATCATGCTCACCACCGAATCGCAGGATGAGAAAAAGCGCGAAGGCCAGGCTGCGGGCGCCAAAGCCTGGCTGGTCAAGCCGTTCAAGCCGGAGCTGTTGCTCGGAGCGGTGCAGAAGCTGGTTTTGCCCTGATGCCGGCAGCTTCGCCTGCGTTGCAACTTGAAAGGTAAAACACATCATGACGGCAACAGAAAAGCAGGATGCACCATTGTCCGTGCTGAACATCGAAGGCGAGTTGAGTATCTACCGGGCGGAGGAATTGAAGCAGGCGCTGCTGTCCTCGGTGGCGCGTGCGGCGGTCCTGGAAGTCAATCTGGCGGCGGTCACCGAGCTCGATACCGCAGGCGTCCAGCTACTGATGCTGGCCAAGGAGGCGGCCAGGGCCAGGAACAGTGAATTGCGTCTGGTGGCCCACAGCCCGGCGGTGATGGAAGTGTTTGAGCTGATCAATCTCGGGTCGTATTTCGGTGATCCGATGGTGATTTCTCCCCATCATTCCTATGCGGCGGATCGCGCCTCCAATCCATTCTCCGACGAGACATTTAAATGAACCTTGACGCGGCACTGCAAACCTTCATCGTTGAAAGCCGGGAACTGCTGGAGGATATGGAGAGCGCTTTGCTCTCGGCGGGGGACAGCGACGAGCGGGTGGAGCTGGTCAACGCGGTGTTTCGGGCCGCCCATACCATCAAGGGGTCGGCTGGGTTGTTCGGGCTCGATCACATTGTTGCATTTACTCATGTGGTGGAAAGCGTGCTCGATGAGGTGCGCGACGGCAAGATCAGTATCAGCGATGAATTGATTGCGTTGCTGCTGTCTTGCGGCGATCACATCGGCACACTGATCGACGTCGCGGATGCCGACGTTGCCGAGGTTGACGACACCATCGCGCAACGCGGTGCGCGGCTGCTCGCGCAGTTGCGCACCTATCTTGCGCCGACGCAGCCGCAGAAGAAGACGCCGGTGGCGGTGTCCGAGTGCGCCGGCGATCGGGTTGAGCGCATTGAGGGTGAGGACGGCAATGCGGACAACTGGCACATCTCGTTACGCTTCGGCCGCGAGGTGCTGCGTAACGGCATGGACCCGCTTTCCTTCATCCGTTATCTGGGACAACTTGGGACCATCGTCGGCATCGCCACGCTGGCCGACGCCATGCCTGCGGCCGAAGAAATGGATCCCGAATCGTGCTACCTCGGTTTCGAGATCGCCTTGCGAAGCGATGCCGACAAGACTGCGATCGAGGGCGCATTCGAGTTCGTGCGCGATGACTGCGCGATTCGCATCCTGGCGCCGCACAGCAGGATTTCAGAATACATCAGCCTGATCCAGGATTTGCCGGAGGACCCCGCGCGTCTGGGCGAGATACTGGTGCGCTGCGGCAGCGTGACCGCGCAGGAACTGGAAGCGGCGTTGCATACGCAGTCAAAGGCACAGACCGATACCGCAGC
>CAMLDH010000180.1 GCA_946478765.1 uncultured Oxalobacteraceae bacterium
CGCAAACGAATTCAACATCTTGACTGCGATTTTGGCCACATCCTCCGGGGTTCCCAGATTCGTCAGCAGCACGATGAATTCATCCCCGCCATGGCGTGACACGGTATCGCTGTCTCTCACCTGTTCCTGCAAACGCGCGGCTACCGCCTGCAACAGCTTGTCGCCGAAGGTATGGCCGAAACTGTCATTGACATCCTTGAAGCGGTCCATATCCAGAAACAGCAGGGCCAGCAATTGATTAGTCCGGCGCGCGTGGCTCACTGCCCGCCTCAAGCGGTCGCCCAACAGATTCCGGTTGGCCAGGCCGGTCAGCGCATCGTGGGTCGCGAGATATTCAACATGCGCTTCGTGCGCCTTGCGTTCGCTGATATCGCTTGCCACGCCATCAACCCGCACCAACCGTCCCTTGCTGTCGCGTACTGCCCTGGTTCTGGCTTCCAGCCAGCAAATTTCACCGTTGGGCTGCACCACGCGGTATTCCAGCATCAATGCGCCACCGTCGAGCAGGCTCTGCATCGCGTCGCGCACCCGTTCCTGGTCCTCCGGATGAATCGCCTCGAACCACAGGTCCTTGTTTTGATAAAAATCGGCAAGCGGCCGGCCGTAGATTCTTTCCGCGACCGGGTTGATATAAATCAGTTCGCTTTTGGAGGTCGACCATACGATGTTGTCGATCGAATTCAGGATGCCCGACAATTTTTCTTCGGTGATGCGCAGCGTCATATCCGCTTGTTCGCGCGCCAACTTGATGCGTTGGCTGATGACGCCATAGGAAATGTCTTCCGCCAGTTCCTCGAACATCGCGATCTCTTCCGCGTCGAGTTCGTGCGGTTCGCTTTCGTACACGGTGAGCGCGCCAAACACACGGTTGCCGTCCTTGAGCGGCAGCGCCGTGACCGACCGATAGCCATGGATCAGCGCATGGGTACACCAGTCGCCATGTCCCTGCACGGCAGCGATATCGGGTATCGCATAAGTGCGTCCTGATTGCACTGCACGTATGCTCGGACTCCAGTCGCGCTTTCCCTGCGCCCATATGGCGAGCAGTTCGCTCAGATAGTCCTGGCCTTCACCGGCATGCGCCATCGGGATCACCGCTTCGTCACGCGCATCATTTGCATAACCGATCCATGCCATCCGGTAGCCGCCGGACTCCACCACGATACGGCACATTTCCTGTAACAACTCCGTCTCTGCATTCGCATGCACCAAGGTATGATTGCATTCGGCCATGACCTTGCGCGCACGCGAAATCCGGTGCATGGCCCGCTCGACCCGCTCGTGCTCCTGGCGCCGCTGGTTCTGTTCAATCACCGCATGGATGGTGTGAGACAGGCGCTGGATGTGCTGCGGCGTCTTGATAACGTAATCGGATGCGCCGCGCTTCATCGCCTCGACGGCAATTTCCTCCGAGCCGGTGCCGGTGACGATCACGACCGGCACATCGGGATTTTGCGCCTTGACGGCATCGATCACTTGCAATCCTTCGAAGCCCACGATGTTGAAATCGCTTAGCACGAGGTCATATGGCCCATTCGCGAGCAAGGCCTCGAACTCTGCGCGCGACGCGGCTTCGGTCAATAGAAAGCGGGAACTCGTCGCGGTCAGCGCATCCCTCACCAGCTCGCGGTCAAAACGCGAGTCATCGACGTAAAGGATACGACAGGTGTGGCTCACGTCGTTTCCCCTGCTGCATTCACGTTCAAGAGCAGCCAGTAATCTTCTATTTTTCGAACCACTTCCAGGAAGCCGTTGAACGACACCGGCTTGACCAGGTAGCTGTTGGCGCCGGTGTCATACGCCATGACCCGGTCGCCCTCTTCTTTTGACGAAGTCAGAACCACGATCGGCACGCGCTTGAGGCCCGTGGCCGCCTTTGCCTGGCGCAGCACCTCAAAGCCATCGATGCCCGGCATCTTGAGATCAAGCAACACGAGGTCCGGCGCAGGATAGACGGCACGGTCGGCATAGGCATTTCTGCCAAACAAATAATCCAGCGCCTGTTGACCATCGCGTGCCACATGCACGGTGTTGCCGAGATGGACTTCACGAAATGCATCCAGCGTCAACTCAACATCCATGCGATTATCCTCGACCAAAAGAATGAGTGCTGCTTTCGACATGGTTCGCTACCTCAAAGCGCTGGTTTCAATGCTGATTGCCGGGCAAGCTCACGTAAAATGCGCTGCCCTTGCCCGGTTCCGAATCCACCCACAGCTGTCCATTCATCAGCATGACCGATCGCTTCACAATCGCCAGGCCGATTCCTGTTCCCGGGTATTCGTCTTGCGAGTGCAGCCGCTGAAATACGGTGAAGATTTTTTCGAAATATTCGACAGGAATGCCGATGCCGTTGTCGTGCACGCTGACGATGATGCGATCCGCGTCGGCGCGGCATTGCACCTTGATAACGACCGGCGTATCGGACTTGCGGTACGTCAAGGCGTTGTCGAGTAGATTGGCAAATACTTGGCTCAACAGCATTCGATTGCCGTATACGGAGGGCAGTTCGCCGGCAAGCTCCAGCGTCGCCCCTGTTTCTGCAATACGCGCCGCCAGATCCTTGCAGACTTCAGCGAGCACATCATTGAGAGCGACCCTCTGCAACTCCACCGCGGTGCGCCCGAGGCGCGAGTAGCGCAGCAGATCATCGATCATCCGTCCCATATGGGCGCTGGCTTCCACGATGTTGTCGATGAAATGCCGGCCCTCTTCGTTCAAGCTACCGCGGTGGCGGCGCGCGAGAATTTCCGAAAATCCGCTGATGGCGCGCAATGGCGCGCGCAGATCGTGCGACACCGAGTAGCTGAACGATTCCAGCTCATTGACGCGTTGTTCCAGTTCCGTGTTGAGTCCGAAAATTTGTTCCTGCGCGCGCTTGCGCTCCGTCATGTCGCGCACCACCTTGCCATAGCCGCGCAAGGTACCGTCCTTGTCGCGCAATGCGGTGATCACGACATTGGCCCAAAAGCGCGCGCCATCCTTGCGCAAACGCCAGCCCTCATCCTCGAATCTGCCGACCTGCTGCGCTTGCACCAGCTCGAATGCCGGCTTGCCGTTGGCAATATCTTCAGGCGGGTAGAAACGGCTGAAATGCGCGCCGATGATCTCGCCCGCGCGATAGCCATTGATATATTCCGCCCCCAGATTCCAGCTCACCACACGGCCAGCCGGATCGAGCATCAGGATGGCGTAGTCCTGCACGCTCTCCACCAGCAGACGAAAGCGGTCGTCGTTGTTGCGCAGGTTGATATCCGCTGCTTTTTGGCCCATTTCGTTTTTTTCCATCACGAGAACCTCTTTCATGATGCGTTGCCAAGCAGACGCAAATATACGAGGGGACTGCGTGTTGCTCCGTTGTTCTGCATTGCTCAGTCGGCAACGGGATCGTTTTGTGGCTTCATTAATGCAATGAAATATTACTCCACAGAATCAATTTGGCGCATCAAAAAATAGTCGCCCGGTTGACGGGATTAACGGCTCATTCTGTCCGCTGAGCGGCAGAGAAGGCGTTTTCCCCTGCGTTGATTTCCTTGGCAATCCATACTGTGCATCAAAGATGCTGCATGGAACATCTTGCTTGATAGAATCTTTTCCCGCTTATTTATCGTTACAAGCATTGATGAAACGCAAATCCTGCATGGATTTCCGGCAAAAACCTATGCCGCCGTAATAACGGCGTTAACCGGTAGAAACAGAATGTCTTCCCTATTGATTACAAAATCAAAAGAAAATTCCTTCTTTTTTAACGCGCAACATGATTGGCGATGCGCCTTGCGCGCATCACAGCACCGATGCATGCTCAAGCTTGTTTTTCCAGCAATACGGCGCAAGCCGCGGCCTCGACCGGCTTGCTGTAGTAATAGCCTTGTCCCCGCACGCAGCCGTGGGCCGCCAGAAACGCCGCCTGCTGGTCGGTTTCGACGCCCTCGGCAAGGACTTTCAGATTCAGGCTTCGCGCCATCGCGATGATGGCCGTCACGATCGCCATATCGTTGGTGTTCTGGCCGATGCCGCGCACGAACGACTGATCGATCTTGAGCGCATGGATCGGGAAGCGTCTCAGGTAGGACAGGCTGGAATAGCCGGTGCCGAAATCGTCGACCGACAATTGGATCCCCATCTCGCT
Source organism: uncultured Oxalobacteraceae bacterium (assembly GCA_946478765.1). Next base: position 4,130 of record CAMLDH010000180.1, read on the forward strand.
CAACTGCGTCAGCGGCGCCAGATTGTCGTCGCTGGGCTGCATCAGCAGGCTTTCGGTGATTTCCAGATCCAGCGCCCTCGCCGCCAGTCCGGTGTCGGCCAGGACGCGGGCCACGCTGTCGGCAAAGCCCGGTTGCGACACTTGGCGCGCGGACAAATTGACCGCCATTGCGATATTCCGATGGCCTGCCTCGTGCCAGCGCTGGAGTTGACGGCATGCTTCGCGCAATACCCATGCACCGATCGGCAGAATCAACCCCGTCTCCTCCGCAATCGGGATGAACTCGCTCGGCAAAATGACGCCGCGCTCCGGTTGGCGCCAGCGCAGCAGCGCCTCGACCGCGAATATCCGGCCGCTTTCCAGGTCGACTTGCGGCTGGTAATGCAGGAACAGTTCGCCGCCCGCCAGCGCCGAACGCAATTGATTGGCCAGCGTCAGGCGATGCTGCACCGCTGCATTCAGGCTGGCGGTAATGAACTGGTAATTGCCGCGTCCTTTTTCCTTCGCGTGGTACATCGCGATATCGGCCGCGCGCATCAGCGCCTCGGCATCGGCGCCGTTGGCGGGATACAGGCTGATGCCGATGCTCGCATCGACATGCAACGCATGTCCCTCCAGCGCAAAGGGCAAGCCCAGCACATCCAGCACCTTCTGCGCGACCACTGCCGCGGCGTCGCTGTCGATCAGACCCGGCAGCGTGAGGACGAATTCGTCGCCGCCCAGACGGGCCAGGCTGTCGCCTTTGCGCAAGCACTGCTGCAAGCGCTGCGCCACCATCTGCAACAGCCGATCGCCGACCGGATGTCCCAGCGAATCATTGATGTGCTTGAAATGGTCCAGATCGATGAAGAGAACGCCGACGATATTTTGCGCGCCGAACCGGTCGCTCTGCGCAATCGCCTGATTCACCCGATCGTGCAGCAGTACGCGGTTGGGCAGGCCGGTCAATGCATCGTGATGCGCCATGTGGCGGATGCGCTCTTCGGTCCGCATGCGTTCGATCGCAATGCGGGCAATGCGGGTGGCAATGTCCGCCAGCCGCATCTCGGCCGCGGTCGGCTCGCGCACTTCGCGGTAATACATGCCGAACGAGCCGATCGCCTGGTTGTCGGGGGACACGATCGGACTCGACCAGCAGGCGCGCAATCCGTATTGCGCGGCCAGCCCGTGAAAGCCGGCCCACAGCGCATCATGCTCGATATCGCTCACCACCACGCGCGCGCGGCGGTACATCGCCGTGCCGCATGAACCGGCCTGCGGTCCGATGGCGATGCCTTCAAGCGCCTTCGCGTAGACATCGGGCAATTCGGGGCCAATACTTTTCGCCACATGCTGGTTATCGTCGCCGAGCAGCAGGATGGAACCGATCAACCCGTCCGATTGCGCTTCGATCACGCGTATCAGGCTCACCAGCACCTCATCCACCGGAGCGCCGGTCGCAATCATTTCAAGCACCATGCCTTGCCCGATGCGCAGCGCTGCCGCGCGCTTTCGTTGCGTGATGTCCTTACCGACGCCGCGGTAGCCTTTGAAAACGCCCGCCGCGTCGAATAGCGGTTCGCCGCTGATGCAATACCAGCGGGTACGATTGTCCCCCTCCCTGATCTTGTATTCGAAATCCGCAAACATGCCGTGCGCCGCCAGTACCGCCTTGTGCCCGGCCCAATCCGTCTCGTCCATGTCGACCGGCAGTTCCCAGCGTGTCTTGCCGATGAACTGCGGCACCGGAGCGCCGCTGCGCGGCATGCCGCCCGACATCATGGTGAACCGAAAATGTTCATCCTGCTCCCAATACCAGTCGGAAGACAATTCGGTCAGGCGCCGGAAACGCGTCTCGCTGTCGATCAACGCCCGCTCGTCGCGCTTGCGTTGATCGATGTCGTGCACAACCCAGATTACGCCCTTGGACAGGTCGCCGGCATCAATCGCATTCACGCTGCTCCTGACCCAGAAAGCGCTGCCATCCTGTCGTCTGTGCTGTCCGTCGGCTTCGACCGCGGCATAGCCTTCTTTGCCGTAGCGCAGATAATCTTCCTCCGACAGGTACAAGCGGCAAGTCGACGACCCGATCAACGCATCGACGTGATAGCCGAATATCTGGGCAAACGTATGGTTGCACCGCAAAATCCGGCGGTTCGTAATAAACGCGATGCCGATGCCGGCGCTCTCCAGTATGCGTTGCTGTTCCTGCAGCAGGCTCTGGACTTTTTCATTGGCCTGCTCGCGCACCGTGACTTCGCCGGCCAGGCGGCGCGCATTCCGACGCTGTTTGCCAAGTATCAAGGCCAGCCCTGCCAGCGTCAGCGACGCGGCAAATATCATTGCGGCCAACGCGCCGCGCAAGCCGTTGCGGGCAACCGTCGCGATGGAGTCGATCGGGCGAATGACTTCCAGCACGCCACGCACATCGCCTGCGTTCCAGTCTTTCTTCGGACTCGCAGGGTGCGTATTGTGGCAGGCAAGGCATTGCGCGCGCATGCGATCGGCCACCGCATAACGAATGACCGACTGCCCTCGATATTGCTCGACGCGTGAAAACGCTTGCGCAGGATTCTGGCGCAATGCGCGCAGCGCATCGCGTTCAAACGCATCGCGCGGCCCGCCATCGTTGCGCAACGAAAAAGGATATTCGCTGTAAAGCCGCACCGCCACGTCGATCCCGCGCGCCTCCAGCCGCTTCCCCAGCTCGATGGTGAGCGTGGCCGGCAGCGGTATCGTCTTTTCTTTGCCCTGATAGTCGTGACTGACGCCGATGCCGTGGTTGCGTACTTTCTCCACCACGTCGGACGTGTACAGCTCGCGCAATTCCGCGATCGTGTCCGCCTGCAGACGCGCGCCTTGCAGCCCCAGTGTCGACACCAGTTGATCCTGCAAACGGCTGAGATAAAAGAAGATGCCGACCGTCGCCACGACGACGAGCAAGGCCAGCACCAGCACCGTATGATCGAACAAAATCCGCTGGATGAGGATGAGGCCTTGCTTGCCGGTCGAGTTGCCGCGCTGCTCGCTCAATTTATCCAATCTCCCATTGGTCGACGTTATCAATTCAACAGCGATCACTCCCGCTTGAATCGTTCGCAAATAAATATCGCTGCCTGCGCCTTGGAACATAGTTTAGGCGCTTCAATGGGAAATGTTTCATTAAAATGCATGAAATCACATTCTGCTTATAAAAATACAAGATGCAAATCGGCATGCGGTAATCGAAGCGTTGCGGCGCGCGCTGAAGGATTTGGCGCCCGGCGCCGGCAGGTAGAATTGAGGGCGATGCATGCCGGCGGTTCGCGCGGCAGTTAATTTTTCGGCACCGCAGTTGATGATGCCCCGGTGCGGGGGCACCCTTGCAGGGCGCGCAGTGGCTTGCAAGCGGATGCCGTTTCGCAGGCGTGGGAGGGCTCCACGAAACCCCTGCTCCACCGCCTTGCATTGCATCCCTACGGCCGCCGAATTACCGCGGAACGTTCCTAAAAGCGTCTAAATAAATATGCCTGACCAGGCGTGCCGACGCAGACAGTACGCCTGTACGGCAAGGAGGCACAACAACGTCAGGCGCATTTAT
>CAMLDH010000181.1 GCA_946478765.1 uncultured Oxalobacteraceae bacterium
CGCCATTGTGCTTGGGTAAAGTCGCCATAGAAATGCAGATGGATGCCCTGCCCGGCCAGTTCGGCCACCGTGTGCGGATGCAAACCGATCGGCCGGCCCGGCACCACGGTGTGGATCTCGCCATCGGATGCCGACAGCAATGCCGTGGGCGGCCGGTCGAACCATTCCCGCTTCGGCAAGTCGCCATCCAGCACATGGGAGGGTTTGGTGAGCGAGAGACCGGGAATCACCGTGTCGAACCAGTCCCGCATCTCGGGGCTGGTGAATATCTGGCCATCACAATATTGGTAGAGGTCGATCAGTTGCGGCCATGTTCCCTTTTCAAGACAAATGAAAGGCCCTTCCTTGAAATGCCAGACGAATGGAATGCCGGTAGCCGCCATCAAGACCTCATGCGCAAACGGCACTGCCTGCCAGTTGAGCAGCGCATAGATGATGTCGGGCTGGACGCGCTTGATGGCTTCCCGCCAGTTGTCGCGCGGCAGATCCTCGACGTGCCCAAAAGGCAAAGGACCGACCGTGTTATACCAGTACGGATTCGTCATCCATAAACCATACAGTTTGTGCCCCTGCTCTTCCAGCGCAAGAACCCGATCGGCGTTGTAGGCGAGTTCACCGACCAGCAATATCCTCATTCCATCATCGGCGCGCGGCGTATCCGGTCGTTCCCGCATGTGGCGATATTGCGTAACCTCATCGATGTCATTGCCGACCGTGGTGTGAAATCGCAGCGCCTCCTTCACCCGGTAGTAGCATCGAAACGGATTGATGCCGCCGACCGGCTCCTGCATCAGCTTGTGCCGTTGCGCGGGATGGTCTACCCACTCGCATGTAATGCGGTGATGACCGGTAAAAGAGCCGAAATGGCGTAGCTGCGCCCAATAGAGTTGTTCGAGATCATCCGATTCCAGTTCCTCGCGCTCGGTCCAGCGCACTGCAGTCTTTCGATGCAGGCATTGCACGAGCTGCAATGGAAATCCGGGTATCTGCCCGGCAGCGTGCCGGTTGTAATGGTGGCGCACGCCGGCATAGGCCAGCACGGATTCCGTTGCCGTTTCCAGACAGGTCTTGAGGCTGTGCAAATGGTCGCGGTAATAAACGTCGTCACTGGGCAAGTAAGCAACAAGCGGCGCTTTCGCATTGGCGAGTCCCTCGTTCAAGGCCTTGCCCAAGCCCTTGTTTTCGCTAAACTTGTGATAGCAGATGCGATCGTCATGCAGATAAGACGACACCGCTTGCGCTGTTGCATCTTGGGAGCCGTCGTCGACAATGATCGCCTCCCAGTCTGTCAGGGTTTGCCCCAGCAAGCTGTCAAGCGCCCGTCTGATGAATCGCGATTGCTCGTAAGTTGGCATCAATACGCTGATTGACGGAAACGTTGCACGCAGCATGGTTTTACGCCTTCGCCGATGGCGAGACAGAAATATAAAATGCATTCAGAGAAGCTCACCAATCATGCAGGCTTTGCAATTGGCGAGCCTTGATTTTCGACACGCTCATGCAAAACTGAGGTTGCGAATATTGGACAGTTTTCGGTATCCGATCACGTCGCGCGGTTGATGCAACGCTGATACCGCCGGCGTGATCGCCGCTACAGTGGAGGTGAAACCAGAAAGGATAGCAAGATCACTTCACCGGCAATCAGAAGGAATTTGAAACATGAAGTTTATCTTCGAGGTTCGCATGAAACCCGGTTACACAGTAGAGCAATACGCCGAGGCATGGGTTCGGGCCAGCGAAATCATTCAGCGCACACCCGGGGCGCGCGGGACATATCTTCACCGAAAGATTGGTGATCCCAACGTGTTGCTGGCGATTGCAACCTGGGAATCGAAGGCGCATAGAGATGCGAAAGACGATCGAAGGAATGAAACCGTACGCGCCATTCTGGAAAAGCATGCGGCGAATTGCGAAATTACGGTCCTTGGCGAATTCGAAGAGCCGGAATGGACCGTGCTTCCGGGGTAATGGCACGAAATTCGGAAATGCATCCGCGGCACGGCTATGTTCCGAGGCCGTTGTGTGTCGAACCACGCGCCGGAATCGAGATCAAAGACTTGCCGTGTTTTTTGATGTCACCGGAAACAAAGGTTGCAAAATGAAAGGATTAATCGAAAGGATTAATCAGCACTGTTAATTTAAATTAACAGTGGAAGTCAAGCGCAGGGGAAATAGCTGAATAGCTGGCGAGTCGGACACAATGCCAAATCGACATGATGCAGTATCCGATTCAGGGTAGTGAGGCGCTGCCGGCCTGCCGCCCTCCACCGGTATGGCGGAGTCGGCTTGATCGGGCGGTATCAGGCAGTCGTATTGACGTTTTGGCCGAGATGCAGCGGCAAATTAGTGGAGGGCATTTCAGGTATCTGCTCAATCATCGCTACTGCAGCCGCGCCCTGGATCTCCAGTGCTTTTTTTAGAACAGCCATACTCGCCGCCTGCGCCGTACTTGTGTCGGCCACATTCGTCGCCAGATTGGCAATTTGATTAACGTCCATGAGATGTTCCTCCAGTGAGTCCTGCACTGTTTATCGGCAACCAAAACGTTCTATAGCGGCAGCGTCGTTGACCGGATCGATTGTTGCAACAGCGATCCGTGTAGTTGGATTGTAGGCGGTGACATGCGGATTAGCAAGATTTGTCCTATCCATTGCCCTTGCATGCATCTTGCTCATCCGAGTAGTAAGTGAAGCCTTAATTGTTTATTGGTGAAAATGTCAACGCCGTTCGAAGCAGACAAGCGTTATCGCCACCAGCCGATGCGTCGAATCTGAAATAGGGCTTGGCGTTTGATGTGGGATGCAAGCAATCCTCGCGAGCGTTACTTTGATATACGGCAGCACCAACCTATTTTGAAATGCTTCATCCGCAAAAATTGAAAGACGAAGAAACGTAATACGTTTTCAACTGTCCATCAGTGAAAGATCAGTGAAAGCCCACATCTATATGGGGAGAAATGTGATGATGAACTTAGGTAATTCCAACTCCGCAGAGCAGCAGCAAAGTTTCCTGAAGAGCCTGGTGGCGTTCACCAAAGACCACAAGGCGTCACATTGGTCGGGCCCGGTCGCTGAATTTCTGGAAAAGATTCTACCGGCCGACCCCAAGGGCGCCGCGCGTACCTCCCATCAATATATCTGGGACATGATTCGCTGGACGCGCGCCGAGGACGAACATGGCAACATCACGAACAAGCTGTTCAACGATGAATTGTTCGGCATCGATGAAGCGATCGAACGCGTAGTCGATTACTTCAAGGCGGCGGCGGCCGGCTCCGAAGTCGGCCGCCGCTTGCTGCTGTTGCTCGGGCCGCCATCGGGCGGCAAGTCCACGCTCGTGATTCTGTTGAAGCGCGGGCTGGAAGAATACAGCTATACCGATGCCGGTGCGCTCTATGGCATCCAAGGCTGTCCGGTGCACGAATCGCCCTTGCACCTGATTCCGCACACCTTGCGTTCCTCGTTCCGTGAAACGTATGGCGTCGACATCAATGGCGAAATCTGCCCGCATTGCCGGGTGCGCCTGGAAAACCAGCACAACGGCGACTTCATGCAGATGCCGGTGGAGCGCATCTTCATTTCCGAGGCCGGACGCATCGGAATCGGCACCTATGCGCCGCATGATCCGACCACCGCCGATCTGGCCGATCTGGTCGGCTCGGTCGATTTATCGAAGGTGGCGGAATATGGCGACGAAGGCGACCCGCGTGCATGGTCATGGTCCGGCGCCGTTTACGCGGCAAGCCGCGGCATGCTGGAGATGATCGAGATATTGAAGGTCAAGCGCGAATTCCTGTATCTGCTGCTGACCTTGACGCAGGAAAAGAACGTCAAGGTTTCGCGCTTTCCCTTGATCTATCTGGACGAAACCATTCTTGCCCACACCAATCTCGCAGAATTCCGCAAGTTCCTGCAGGAGAGTGAAAACGAAGCGCTGCTCGATCGCATGGTCATTATTCAAGTTCCCTATACGCTAAATTACAAGGACGAAGCGCGAATTTACAAAAAACTGATTTCATCGGCCGCGCCGGCATTTCGCGAAGTGCATCTGGACCCGCATGTCTTGCACGCGGCGGCCGTATTCGCCACCTTGACCCGGCTGCACGAAGACGAAGAAAAGGAGACGGAACTTAGCAGAAAGGTCCGCATCTATGCCGACGAAGAAGTGGAAGGCGTCAATCGCGCCGAAGCCGAACGCATCAAGCAAAAGATGCCGGATGAAGGATTGGCCGGCGTCTCGCCGCGCTTCGTCATCAATGCCTTATCCAACGCGATCATTCAATCCAACGTGAAGAGTCTCACGACCATGGATGTGTTACTGGCGTTGAAGGATGCGATCGAAAACGATGCGCGGATCGACCCCAAGAAGAAACGCAAATGGGTCGATTACCTGGTACTGGCACGCAAATATTTTTATAACCGCTGGGTCAAGGAAGACGTGCACAAGGCATTGTTCGTCTCGTTCGAGCAGGAGGCGCAGGACTTGCTTGATAAGTACCTGGATGAAGTGGAAGCGATGCTCGACAACCGCCAGATCAGAGACCCGATCACCAACGAGGAGCGCAAGCCGGACGAACGCTTCTTGCGCGCGGTCGAAGAGAAAATACATATTTCCGATTCGGGCAAACAATCGTTCCGGCAGGAAGTGGTCAGAAAGGCGATGGGCGCGTACAAGCGCAGCGAAAAATTCACGCTCGACAGCCATGCGCAATTGCACGACGCCGTCGAACAATATCTGTTTGAACAGCGGCGCGATGTGTTACGCATGGTGAGTTCCACGACCCGCCCCGATGAGGAGGTGCGACAAAAGATTTCAGTGGTTGAAAAGCGGCTCGTCGACGAATACGGCTACGACAGCCACAGCGCACGAGAAGCCTTGAATTATGTGACGACGCTACTGGCACAGGAATGACCGAGACGAATGGACAATGCAATGCAAACGGCCCGCGCCCTCGCGCCCTTAAGGCAGGAATGAGTCAATATGCGCCAGTGATTCCTTCTCGTCCTTGCAAGAGCACCGTTTATGGATGATAGGTACACATATGGTAAATCACATCAGGATTTCCGCCGAAACACCGTGGTACGACTTGTTTTCCCGAGGCGCCCGCGACTGGTTGCGACACAATGAAAAAGTGCGTGAAGGAGTACAGCAGAGCTTGCCCGATTTGATTGCGGGATCCGACATCATTACCGGCTCGCAAGAGCGTACGGTGCGGGTGCCGGTGCGCATGCTGGAGCATGCGCGCTTCCGGCTTTCCGATGCGCAAACCTCGTATCATACCGATGCCGGACAAGGGCAAGGCAAGGCCGGCGATGTATTGCGTCCGATGCGCCCCGATTCGGACGACGATGAAGGCCAAGGCGACAATAGCGAAGGCGAAGTCAAGCTGTTGCTCGAACTGAAGGTCGACGACATCATGGACTGGTTGTGGGAAGAATTGAAGCTGCCGGACCTGCAGCCCAAGCGCAATACGACGGTGGAAGATCAGGAATATGTTCGGGAAGGCTGGGACAAGCATGGCGCACGCGCCCGCCTGGACCGGCGGCGCACTGTGAAGGAAGCGGTAAAACGGCGCGCGATCCAGGAAAATCCGGTCCCCTTCAGCAATGAAGACTTGCGCTTCAAACAACTCGTGCAGCGACGCAAGCCGGCCACCAATGCCGTCGTGATTTTCGCACTGGATGTGTCGGCCAGCATGACGGAAGCCGAGCGCAAGCTGGCGAAGACCTTCTTCTTTTTCGTACTGCAAGGCATACGCCGCAAGTACGCCAAAGTCGAAACGCGCTTTATCGCGCACACGACCCAGGCATGGGAATTTTCGGAAAACGATTTTTTCCAGGTCAGCGGCACCGGCGGTACCGGCGCATCCACTGCATTCGGCCTCGCACTGGACCTAATCCACAGCCAGTACGACCCCGCGCAATACAACGGCTATCTATTCTATGCGTCCGACGGCGAGAACTTCACCGAGGATCGCATCGCCGCCATGGAAAACCTCACGAAACTGACGTCTCTGTTGAACTACGTCGGCTATGTTGAAACCGTACCGGGCTCGCCACGCGCGTCGGAAACGGAAATGAAAATGATTTGCGGCGAACTGGAACGCAGCGGCGCGCCGATCGGCAGCAGCGTGCTGAGTTCTTCCGACGATGTATGGAAGGCCATCCGCAAATTTTTCGTGCAACAGTCGGAACAAATCGAGGTCGTCTAATGCCAGCCACCAATGCCAATCTGATCGATTACGCCAAGCGCATCGAAGATCTCGCGACCACGCTGGGTCTCGATTTTTATCCGGTCGACTTTGAGCTGGTGCCGAATAATTTCATGATGGAAATCGCCGTATACGGCCTGCCGGTGCGCATGCCGCATTGGTCATTCGGCGTGCGCTACATCCATCAACTCATTCGGCAAGGGATGGGACATTCGCGTATTTTCGAAGTCATGTTCCCCGGCGATCCCTGCCACGCTTATCTGGTCAACAACAATACCTTGCCGGAAAATACTCTGGTGGTCGCCCATGTGCTGGGACATGCGGATTTTGCCAAAAACAATCATTTGTTCGCGCATTTCATGCAAATGGCGGGCGGCCACATTCTGGAGCAGGCGGCCGCACGCGCGCATCGGATTGAGGATGCACTGAACGAATTCGGCCAAGAGCGGGTGGAATCCGTGCTCGACGCAGCGCTTGCGCTGGAACCGCACATCGATACCAACCAGGAACTGCATCGCGATCCCTATCCGGTACGATCGAAAAATAAGGAAGAGCCGCCCGCGCTGGCCCCGTTCCAGCAGCGTTTTCAACATCTGCCGGGCGAAAAAGCGGCCGCGCCCCGGCCGGCATTCACCGGCGGTACGATTCCACCGCAACCGGAATATGATTTGTTATGGTTCATTGCCCACCATGCGCCGGACATGGAAGGCTGGGAGCGCGATATCTTTCTTGCGGTGCGCGAAGAATCATTCTATTTTTACCCCGTCTTTGCTTGCCAGATCATGAATGAAGGCTGGGCATCCTATTGGCATGCGCGGCTGTTGCGGGAAGCGGACTTTCTGCCGAACGACCTGTATCTCTCCGCCATCAAGGCGCATTCGGATGTGGTTCGTCCGTATGCCGCCGAAAGTCAACTAGCGCTGGCGGTCAATCCTTACCATCTGGGATTTTCGATGTGGGAACATATCATCGAAAAGCAAGGACTCGAAGCGGCACGGCAAATCTGCAGGGAAGAAGACGATTTCGGTTTCATTCGCAATTACCTGGATCGCGAACTGGCCGAAAAACTGGAATTGTTCGTGTACGAAGCACATGAAGACGGCGACATCAAGATTGCCGAACGTGACATCCACGCAATACGCGAAGCGATTCTCGCACCGAAATTCAACTATGGCGCACCGCGCATTGCAGCCACCAAACTGCATGTCGACGGCAGCCTTGAACTCACGCACGACTACAAGAGCGATGGGCGCGGACTCGATATCGGTCGGGCGGAACGTGTGCTCGAATACATCGCGCGCGTATGGCGACGCCCGGTCTTGCTCAACACTGTGGGCGAAAGCGGCAATGCGCGAATAATCACCAGCAAGAGAAATTAATCGCGCTCTCTTTTATCCTAGATTCGGCAGTTGGACAGGTGCGAGTGTGCATTTTTCCGGCCCTCTGGCTA
>CAMLDH010000182.1 GCA_946478765.1 uncultured Oxalobacteraceae bacterium
ATCACGATGCGCGCTGCGCTGGAAGCTGCCGGCCATGACACGGGAAAAATCGCATCGATCGCGCGCAACCCGGCCGATCTGCTCGGCTTTGTCGAAGTGCATATCGAGCAGGGTCCGGTACTGTTGCAGCGCGACCTGCCGGTCGGCATCGTGACCTCGATTGCCGGCAGTTGCCGTTACCTGCTTGAGCTGACCGGTGTCGCCAGCCACGCGGGCACGACACCGATGGCGATGCGCAAGGATGCCGCTGCCGCGGCGGCGGAAATCGTGCTATTGGTCGAACAACGGTGCGGCCAGGCGCCGTCGCTGGTGGGCACCGTCGGCCAGTTGCAGGTGCCGAATGGATCGGTCAATGTGATCCCCGGCGCGTGCCGCTTGTCGCTCGATATCCGCGCAGCCGATGATGCAACCCGCGACGCGGCAGTAGCCGATGTTTTGCAAGGCATTGAAGCGATTTGCGCCAGGCGCTGCATCGAATGGAAGCTCGATCTCGCGATGAAAGCGCCGGCGGCGCCGTGCGCGCCGAGGCTGATGCGCCAACTGGCGGCAGCGACCGCACGGGCCGGCATCGCGCCGTTCGAACTGCCGTCCGGCGCCGGTCACGATGCAATGGCGATGGCGGCGATTACCGATGTCGCGATGTTGTTTACACGCTGCGGCAACGGCGGCATCAGCCACAATCCGCTGGAAACGATGACGGCGGACGATGCTGAAGTATCAGCGCAAATCCTGCTCGATTTTTTACGGCATTTTGAAACCGACATTTGAAACGGATTGTTTTTAAATAATCAGAATCGCACGGAAATCATTGACATTGGTACGCGTCGGACCGCTCACGACCAAATCGCCCAATGCACTGAAAAACCCGTAACCATCATTGTTGTCCAACATCTCGCGCGGACGTTGCGGCAAACCTGCGGCGCGCTCGATTGAATCAGGTTGATACAGTGCGCCCGCATTGTCTTCCGAGCCATCGATGCCATCGGTGTCGCACGCAATCGCGTGAATGCCCGGAGCGCCATCGAGCGCCACCGCCAGCGAAAGCAAAAATTCCGCATTGCGCCCGCCGCGTCCCTTGCCGCGCACCGTGACCGTGGTTTCACCGCCGGAGATCAGCACACAGGGCTTGCTGAACGGCTGGCCGCGCCGCGCAATGTGCTTTGCAATGGCCGCATGCACCAGGCCGACATCGCGCGCTTCGCCTTCCATTTCATCGGAAAGGATATGCGGCGTGATGCCTGCCGCACGGGCGGCAGCCGCCGCCGCTTCCAGCGCATGCTGCGCGGTGGCGATCACATAATGCGCATTGCGTGCAAAACGCGGATCGCCCGGCTTCGGCGTTTCGCCGGCGCCGGACGCAAGATGCTGCTCGACGTTGGCGGGCGCCTCGATCCGGTACTTGCGCAAAATCGCGAGCGCTTCGGCGCATGTAGTGGGATCGGGCAGCGTCGGTCCGCTGGCGATGACGCCGGGATCGTCACCCGGCACATCCGAGATCAACAGCGTCACCACGCGCGCCGGCGCACAGGCCAGTGCGAGACGGCCGCCCTTGATCGCCGACAGGTGCTTGCGCACGCAATTCATCTCGCCGATCGCCGCGCCGCTGTTCAGCAAGGCCTTGTTGATCGCCTGCTTCTGTGAAAGCAGGATGCCATCCGCCGGCAGCGCCAGCAGCGCCGATCCGCCACCCGAAATCAGGCATAGCACCAGGTCGTTCCCGGATAAACCTTGCACCATCGCCATCATGCGGGCGGCGGCCTGCCGACCCGCTTCATCCGGCACCGGATGCGCAGCCTCCACCACCTCAATCTTCTTGCAATCGGCGCCATGGCCATAGCGCGTGACCACCAGTCCCGCGATCTCGCCTTGCCAATGGTCTTCCACCACCTTCGCCATGGCTGCGGCGCCCTTGCCCGCACCGATGACGAGCGTACGGCCATTGGGCGAAGGCGGCGGCAGAAACGCGGGCAAACACTTCTGCGCGCTCACAGCATCGACCGCGCTGGCATATAAATCGAGCAAAAATTGACGCGGGTTAATCGCAGACATGGCGGCAAATTCCTATCATTGGATTGGAGGAAGATACGCGGCAAGCAACGCCAGCCGTATCGACACAATTACAAGGGTACGCCTATTACAAATTGGGTTCGCTGTGAGATAACGCAACCTTCCAGATTGGTTCTACTCTAAAGTGAATATGAAAGATGCAATAAATACAGCTATGTTGATAGTATTTTAGCTATCCCAACCTTAGAAAACGGTCATTAGCACTCATTGCGGGAGAGTGCTAATATACGTATGAAACGTTGATGCGGCCTCATTCTGGCCGGTCAACTCTTAGATAAGGGAAGCAAGGAGAAAGCATGAAAGCACAATCGGCACTGATTCCTGCAAATAAGGCATTGGCACTTGGCTTTTCGGGCAGTTTAGGCAATATCGACGCCTATATCTCGGCCGTTAATCGCCTGCCGATGCTGACGCACGAGGAAGAGATGTCGCTGGCGCGTCGCTTGCGGGAGCAAAACGACTTGGCTGCTGCGCAATCTCTGGTGTTGTCGCATCTGCGTTTGGTGGTGTCTATTGCACGCGGCTATTTAGGCTATGGCTTGCCGCACGCCGACCTGATCCAGGAAGGCAATATCGGTCTCATGAAAGCGGTCAAGCGCTTCGATCCGGATCAGGGTGTGCGTTTGGTATCGTACGCGATGCACTGGATCAAGGCCGAGATGCATGAGTACATCCTGAAAAACTGGCGTTTGGTGAAGGTTGCGACCACCAAGGCGCAGCGCAAGCTGTTCTTCAATCTGCGCAGCCATAAAGAAGGCTTGGATTCGATGACGCCGGACCAGGTCGATGCGCTGGCCAAAACGCTCAACGTCAAGCGCGAAGAAGTGATCGAGATGGAAACTCGTCTATCGGGTCACGATATCGCACTGGAAGCGCCGACCGATGATGAAGACGACAAGTTTGCACCGATCGCCTACCTGTCGTCCGACACGAACGAACCGACCAAGGTACTGGAAGCGCAGCAATTCGACCGCTTGCAAACGGAAGGCCTGGAAACGGCGCTCGGCAAGCTCGATGCACGCTCGCGTCGCATTGTCGAAGCGCGCTGGCTGGCAAACGACGACGGTTCCGGCGCAACGCTGCATGAATTGGCCGACGAGTTCGGCGTATCGGCCGAGCGGATTCGCCAGATCGAGGCAGTTGCCTTGAAGAAAATGAAAGGTTCGCTTGCTGCTTATGCGTAAGTTGTGCGTAAGCAAGGCATCACTGAATAAAAAAGGCGCTCAACCGAGCGCCTTTTTCTTTTCCTGCTTGCCTATCCCTGCAACAGCAGCTTGAGGTCATGCACGATCGGTTCCGTTCCCTGCTCATGCCGCACGAACAGACGAATGCGGCCTTGCGGATCGAATACGTAGCTGCCGGCCGTATGGTCTATCGTATAGCTGCCCGGCGTCTTGCCCGGCACTTTCTGATAGAACACCTTGAATTCCGCCGTCACCTTGTCGGTCGCGGCCTTGTCGCCGAACAGGCCGAGGAAGCGCGGATCGAATGCCGGTACATATTTCGACAATAACGCTTGCGTGTCGCGTTCCGGATCGACCGTTATGAACAGCACCTGCAGCTTGTCCGCCAGCGGTCCCAGCTCTTTCATCACGGTCGCCATATCGGCCATCGTGGTCGGACACACATCCGGGCATTGCGTGTAGCCGAAAAATATCAGGACCGCCTTGCCCTTGAAGTCGGCCAGCGTGCGCGGCTTCCCGGTGTGATCGGTCAGCGCGAAATCTTTTCCGTATGCCAAACCGGTAACATCGGTGTTCTTGAATGCGGAGTTGGCGGGCGATAAAGTCATCTGCGCGCGATCCGTACCCTGCTTTTCGCTGCAGGCGGCAAGTGCCAGAAGTGCTGCAAAAGGAAGTGCAAAAGCGCGCAGATACATGGGGATATCAGAAGAATAAATAATGATCGATCAACAGCGCGGCAAACAGCAGCGACAGATAGATGATCGAATAAGCAAAGGTTTTACGCGCGAGGAGATCGTCGTAATGACGATAGATCCGCCATGCGTACCACAGGAAAATAGCGCCGAGCGCGCTTGCGCTCACCAGGTAGATCAAACCGCTCATGTGCACCGCATACGGCAGCATCGTGGTCGCCACCAACGCGATCGTGTACAGCCAGATATGGAATTGCGTGAATTTCAATCCATGCGTAATCGGCAGCATCGGCAAGCCGGATTTCGCATAGTCATCCCGGCGATACAATGCCAGCGCCCAGAAATGCGGCGGGGTCCAGATGAAAATAATCAGCACCAGGATCCATGCCTGCATCGGCACATCGTTCGCGATCGCAGCCCATCCCAAGGCTGGAGGCATCGCACCGGACAAGCCGCCGATCACGATATTCTGCGGCGTCGCGGGCTTGAGAATGATGGTGTACACCACCGCATAGCCGACGAAGGTAGCAAACGTGAGCCACATGGTGAGCGGATTGACGAAGTTGTACAGCACCCACATGCCGATCCCGCCAATCACGCCGGAAAACACCAAGGTTTGCACTACCGTGATTTCGCCGCGCGCCATCGGGCGCCGCGCGGTGCGCGCCATGCGCGAATCGATTTCCCGTTCCACCAGGCAGTTGACGGCGAACGCGGCGCCGGCCAACAGCCAGATGCCGATGGTGGCGGCGACGACGACTTTCCAGTTCGGCAAATCGGGGGTCGCCAGGAACATGCCGATGACCGCACAAAACACTGCCAGCTGCGTCACGCGCGGCTTGGTCAGTGCCCAGTACTGGGCGAATCGGTTGGAATGTGCTGTCAGAGTAGTCATGCGTGGGATCTCATGCAGACGATAAGCGCGTTGCCGCGTCAAGGCTGGCGATCGTCTCGGCCGGAATTCGAGCCTTGTAGTTTAACATGGTCAGCAAAAGCACAAGGAGCGCCGCGCCGCCGTTGTGCGCAACCGCAATCGCGAGCGGCCAGTCGAGGAAAATGGTCGATATCCCGGTGGCAAATTGCATCGCGATCACAATCAACAGCCAGCGCCCGGTTTTGCGCAAACCATCGATCTTGATTACCTTGTGGCCGAGCCATGCAATCAGCGCGATCACGACGAATGCAAACATGCGATGCGTCCAGTGGATCGCGGTCAGCGCCGGGAAAGGCAGATATTCGCCGCCGGCTGTTTTACCCAAGCCGCGCCACAGCGCAAAGCCATTTGCAAAGTCCATCTGCGGCAACACCACGCCATTGCAGAGCGGGAATTGCGTGCATGCCAGCGCAGCGTAGTTTGTGCTGACCCAGCCGCCCAGTGCGATCTGGATAACAAGCAACGCCATGATCGCAAGCGCTGGCGTACGCAATGCAGATGCAGACGGGGCAACCGTGGCATGCAGGCTTTGCCGTGCCGCCTGCCAAGTCAGCAAGGCCAGCAGGAGCATGCCCAGCAACAGGTGCGTGGTCACAATGATCGGCTGCAGTTTCAGCGTGACGGTCCAAGCGCCGAACGCGCCCTGCAGGCATACAAAACCAAATAGCAAGGTCGGGAACCACGGAGCGAATGACGCCTCCTTGCGTGCCGATCCATACCACCTGCGCCAGCTGATCACCATCAGGGCGATGATCAATACGCCAATGCCCATGGCTAGGTAGCGGTGAATCATTTCGATCCAGGCTTTCATGACCGTCACCGGGCCGGTCGGCATCAATGCTTCCACAGTACGGATCTCCGCATGCGCCTGAAACGGATTCGCCTGACCGTAACACCCCGGCCAATCGGGGCAACCGAGCCCGGAGTCGGTCAGCCGCGTAAATGCACCGAACATGATCAGGTCGAAGGTCAGGAACAGCGTCACCCACACCAGCTTGCGGTACTTGTTGGCGTCGCTCGATACCCATACCATTGCCAGCGGCAACATGGCGGCCAGCAGCGCGGTGACGGCGAGTTGAATCAGCATGGCGGAATCATCCTATACTCGAAGCCTTCAGCAGCTTCGCGATATCTTTCTTGACCTTGTTGGGATCGGCATCCTTTGGAAAGCGCATCATCAAATTGCCGAGCGGATCGATCATGTAGATATGGTCCGCGATTGTCGTGCCTGCGTCGGTCGGCAACCACGCCGTCAACACATCCGGCTTGACCCGCAGCATTCGTGTGCCGTCGTATTCGCGCATCACGATCGTGTCCAACGGCTTGTCATCGGTGACCAGCCAGACCCGTTCGATACGGTCCATTTCCTTGCCCTGGATCAGCCGCAGTTGCCGCATCTCAAATAATTTCTTCTTGCAGCGTTCCTGGCAATCCGCATCGTCGACTTGCAGCATGATCCATTTGCCCTTGTACGCATCGAGCGCAGCCGGCTTGCCATCGAGCGCGGCGGCGCCCAATGGCGGCATAGGATGAGCGCGCGGGTCGAGCAACGCGCCGTAATTGGTGCGCCCTGCTGGTTTCACCACGTAATAGGTGAAATAGGAGGCGATCAGCGGTGTGGCGCACACGGCGAGCACGGCAAACAGCTTCCAGCGCCCTGTCGTGCGTTGCTTATTTTGTTCCACGTCGAAATCCTGTCACAACAAAAAATATAAATGCGGCCGCGGCCAATCCATACCATTGGAACGCATAGCCGCGATGTTTTTCAATGCCGGTAGAAGGACGCGGCCAGTCGTGCACCAAGCCATCCTGCGTATCGTTCAACTGTTCGATCACGAACGGTTGAATCGGCAGTTTACTGGCGGCGGCGAAAGCCGGGATATCCAGGTTCTGCACAATTGCATTTGGACGCAAGGCCGCCGCCTTTCCGAGTTGCAGCAAATGGCCCGCATTGCGCGTCACGACGCCTTCAATTTCCACCGTGCCGACCGGGGTCGGAATCAAGGGCAACTTGGTGCGATCGGCAATATTGCGCGGCGCCCAACCGCGGGCAACCAATACATGCAAATCGGTTCCGGCTATTTTCAGCGGCATGATGACGTAAAACCCGGCGGCGCCATGGTAAGGCCGATTTTCCAGATAGACCGGCCAATCACGCACGAATTCACCTTTGATCAGTACACGCCGATATTCGATTGCATCAATATCGGCAATAGGCGATCTCAATACAATCGGAGGTGCGGATTCGCGCACCGTCAACCGGACTTCAAGCGCTTCTTTTTCCGCTGCGCGCCGCGTCTGCCATTGACCTAAAGAAACACCGACTGCCACGGCGATGGTGGCCGCAACAAACGGAATCCACCGGAAGCGGAATTTGATTGGCATTACAATGTCACTTTACTCAATACTGCCCTTTTCAGCCGACGTTATTATAGTGGCGTCCCGGCTGGCGCGCTCAATATGAAAATCCTCGTCGCCATTGCATTCATCCTGATTATTGCCAGTCTCGGTTCCGCGCTGATCTTTTTAATGAAGGACAAGGGTAAAACCAATCGCACCGTGACGGCCTTGGCGTTGCGAGTCGGATTTTCGATCGCGTTGTTTGTGCTGATCCTGATTGCCAATCATCTTGGCTGGATTCAACCGACCGGCATCCGTTAGAGCGGTTTTCGTATCAGTGTGCGGGTGGTGCGGGTTGAT
>CAMLDH010000183.1 GCA_946478765.1 uncultured Oxalobacteraceae bacterium
CCGCATATCCACCGCTCCCGACCAATCAGACGTATATATCCCATCACGCACATATCGATGAAACGTCGAATATGGCCAATCGCCCACGCGCTGTACATTGCCATGCTTGACCGGATTGAAATGAATGTAATCGACATGCCGAACAAGATCATCTTCATCACGAATCTGATGCTCCCAGAAGCGCCGTTGCCAGATCGTCGATTCGCGATGCTTGCTCTTTGACGCCGTCATCCAATCGGCACGATGATAAATTTCCCGGCATGCCAGCGACACTGAGCGCTTGATCATCATCCAGCGTGTCGAAAAATCGGCATCGCCTTCGGGCAAGGTCCAGATGCAATGTAAATGGTCCGGCAATAGTACCCATGCATCGATGGTGAACGGCCGGGTAGTACGCACCGTTTCGATGGCTGCGCGCAATGCGCTTCGAATCGGCGCATCGCACAGGATCGGTTGCCGTCGATAGGCAACGGCGGTAAAGAAATAGCTGGCGTTGGAAGTGGAGGCGCGGCGGTAGCGTGACATGGCGGTGAAGTGTATCCGATACCGCGTGGGCACAAAAGGCCGTGCCCACCCTACCTTGTTACCTTGCTGCGACCTCAGAGAAAAATAGCAGTATGAACCACTTCGCCCTCGCGCACCCATGCGCGATACATGCCGGATGTATTGAAAGGCATCGCCAGATTGCCGTCGCGATCGAGCGCGATCACGCCGCCGCGTCCGCCCAGTGCGCCGATTTTGTCGAAGACGGTTTGATGCGCCGCCTGTTCCAGAGATAGACGCCCGTACTCGATGCGAGCAGCGATGTCGTAGGCCACCACCGCGCGCATGAAAAATTCGCCGGTGCCGGTTGCGGCAACGGCGGCCGTGCGATTGTCTGCATAACATCCCGCGCCAATCACCGGTGTGTCGCCGACGCGGCCCGGACGTTTGTTGGTCAGACCGCCAGTCGATACGGCGGATGCCAGATTGCCGTTGCGGTCGCGTGCCACGGCGCCGACGGTGCCGAATTTCTGGTCCGGGTCGATCGGAGCACCGGATTTGGCGGCGGCGCCGTCGTGATCCAGTTGCGCACCGGCGGCCGCTGCCCGTGCACGCAGCAATTGCGCCATGCGGCTTTCGTTGGCAAAGTATTCCGGATCGACCATTTCTATGCCGCATGCGCGCGCAAAGCGTTCCGCGCCTTCGCTCGTCAACAATACGCAGCCGGATTGTTCCATGACCGCTTGCGCCAGGCGTACCGGGTTGCGCACGGTGCGCACACAGGTCACCGCGCCGGCTCCCAGCGTGCTGCCATCCATGACGCTGGCATCCATTTCCTGTACCGCATCGGCGGTGTAGACCGAGCCGCATCCTGCGTTAAATAGCGGACAGTCCTCCAGTGCAACGACGGCGGCGACGACTGCGTCCACTGCGTTGCCGCCATGGGCGAGGATGGCTTCGCCGGCCGCGGCCGCCTGTTTTAATGCCGCGTGGTAGGCCGCTTCCATCTGAGGATCGGCGCACGGCGCTATCGTGCCGGCGCCGCCGTGGATCGCAAGTATGTAAGAATTATTCATGCCGGTATGTGCTCATGGTTCCAAGGTTTTGGCAAAGAACGCGGACGGCGATTGCCCGAAGGTTTTCTTGAACATCGCGGAAAATGCCGACTGGCTCGCATAGCCCAGTTCGGCCGCCACCCGCGACAGCGGCAGTCCGCGCGCAATCAAGGGTGCCGCATGAGCAAGCCGCATTTGTTGCCGCCACTGCCCGAAGGTCAATCCGAGATCCTGTTCGAACAAGCGCGCCAGCGTGCGTTCCGATGCGCCAACCCGTTGCGCCCAATCGTCCAGCGTCAGCGGCGAGGCAGGATCGGCGATCAACGTTTCGCACAAGACTTTCAAGCGCTTGTCCTTAGGCAATGCGACCCGCATCGGCAGCGTCGCAGAGTTGGACAGTTCATCCAGTATCAGTTCCGACAGTAGCGACTCGCGCCGGCTCGCTGCATCGGCATGCAGCAACGCGATAATCAATTCGCGCATCAAGGGCGACACATCTACTACCACGCACTCTTCATCCTGGAAGGGCGCGGCGCGCGCAAATACATAGAGCGCCCGCAAGCGCGCTTTTTCCAATGTCACCACTTCGTGGATCGCATTCGGCGGAATCCAGATCGCGCGCAACGGCGGCACGATCCATGTGCTGTTGCCGACCGTCACCCGCACGATACCTTCGAGCGCATATGTCACCTGTCCCCACGCGTGGCTGTGTGCCGCCAGCAATTCGGATGCGTCCAAGTCACGCGCAACCATCCGTACCGGCCGTGCAGCGGTCGGCGCCATGCCGGGCAGGTGCAGGCGGGTGTGAGTAATGGGCTTGATTGGCATGAGAAGACGGATTGGCAGAATTCCGATAAAAGTTGTCCATCTATCTTAAAACAGACGGATTGGTTTTGCCTACACTTACCGTATCGCCAATACAAGAGGATGCCATGACCGCTGCAACCCCCACTTCATTTCGTCAGGATGCCCATGTGATCGGCCTGGTGGGCCTTGCGCATGGCGTATCGCATTTTTTTCATCTGATTCTGGCGCCGCTGTTTCCATGGCTGAAGGACGCATTCAGCCTGTCGTACGCGGAATTGGGTTTGCTGATGACGGTGTTCTTCATCGTGTCGGGTATCGGACAAGCGCTGGCCGGTTTCGTGGTCGACCGGGTGGGCGCACGTGCGGTGCTGTTTTTCGGCATCGCCTGTCTCGGCGTGTCGGCATTGGCGCTCTCGCTGGCGCAAAATTATGCGATGCTGCTGGCCGGCTCGATGCTGGCGGGGTTGGGCAATAGCGTGTTTCATCCGTCCGATTTCACGCTGCTGAACAAGCGCGTTTCTGTAGCGCGCCTTGGTCATGCATTCTCGGTGCATGGCATCAGCGGTAACCTCGGCTGGGCGGCAGCGCCGATATTCCTGGTCACGATCGCGGGCTTGGCGAGTTGGCGCAGCGCATTGCTGGCCGCGGCGTTTCTGCCGTTCGCCGTATTGCTCGTATTGGTGATAAATCGCGACTTGTTGCGCACCGACGATGTGCAGGCGGCGGCAGCGCCCTCCAGAAAGGCGGAACCGGCATCGGCCGATGCCTTCGGTTTCATGCGCTTGCCGGCGGTGTGGATGTGTTTCGCATTCTTCTTCATCACCGCAATGGCCTTGGGCGGGATTCAGAGTTTTTCATCGTCCAGTCTGCGCGCGCTGTATGGCATGTCGCTGGCATGGGCGACCACCGGATACGCCGTGTATATGCTGGCGTCCGCGGCGGGCATGGTGTGGGGCGGTTTCCTGGCGTCGAAGACGGCGCGCCATGACCGCACGATTGCGCTGGCATTTACTTTCGCGGGTGTGCTGGCATTGGTGATCGCCACTGGATCGGTGTCGGCGTCGATGGCGGTGGTATTGATGGGCGCCATTGGCTTCGGCGCCGGTGTGGCCGGGCCGTCGCGCGATTTGCTGATTCGCGCGGCGGCGCCGAAGAATGCGACCGGGCGCGTCTACGGCGTGGTGTATTCCGGACTCGATATCGGGATGGCAACTGCACCGTTGCTGTTCGGCGCGCTGATGGATGCGCAGCGGCCGGCGTGGGTCTTCGTGTTCATCGGGGTGTTCCAGGCGCTCGCCTTGTTTACCGCAATCGGTGTCGGTTCCAATACGGCGCGCAAGGCAGTGCCCGCATGAGCAATTGGGCTCTTTTTCAGTCAAAAGGTTTTCACAAGCCGATAAAATAGGCGGTAATGCGTTTTTAGCTTGGGAGATGCCATGACTTTTGCCACCACCGATATTTGCGACGCCCACGAAGATAAACTCGCTGCCGGCACGCTATCCGTGCTGCCGCCGGTGTTCCAATCGTTCGGCAAGCAAGTGAAATTTTCCGGACCGGCGACCACGCTGAAGGTATTCGAAGACAACGCGCTGGTACGTTCGACGCTGGAGACGCCGGGCAATGGCCATGTGTTGGTGATTGATGGCGGCGGCAGTTTGCGCTGCGCACTGGTCGGCGGCAATCTCGGCTTGCTGGCCGAGAAGAACGGCTGGGCCGGCATCGTGGTCAATGGTTGCATCCGCGATTCGGACGAGATCAACGGCTGCAACATCGGTGTGCGCGCGCTCGCCTTGCATCCGCAAAAGAGCGTCAAGAAAGGTGTGGGCGATGTCAACATCCGGGTCTCGATGGCCGGCGTCATGGTGAACCCGGGCGACTGGATGTATGCCGATGCCGACGGCGTTCTGGCTGCCGCGCAGAAATTGACCTGAACCGGCCGCATTCCTGAATTTTTATTGGATCAGACTCTTCAGCCATCCAAGGCCGTCTTCGGTGCGACCACGCGGGCGGTACTCGCAACCGACCCAGCCGTCGTATCCAAGTTCATCGAGCAGGCGAAACAGGTAGCGGTAATTCACCTCGCCGTCATCCGGCTCGTTGCGTGCGGGCACGCTCGCAATCTGGACATGGCCGATACCATCGATATCCTTTCGGAAGGTCGTTGCGAGATCACCCTCGACGATTTGCGCGTGATAAAAATCCATTTGCACCTTGATGTTGGGCTCGCCCAGCGCTGCGCAAATCGCATGTCCTTCGGCTTGCGTGTTGAGGAAGTAACCCGGCATGTCGCGCGGGTTGATCGGTTCGATCAGCAAGATCAGGCCGTGCCGGGCCAATGCGCGTGCGGCAAAGCGCAAGTTCTCGATATAGGTTTCACGATGGCGGCTGCGATCCGCGCCCTCGGGCAGCAGCCCGGCCATCGCATGCAGGCGTTGCGTGCCCATTGCCTTTGCATACTCCAGTGCACGCGCGACGCTGGCGCGAAATTCCTGCTCGCGTCCCGGCAGCGCGGCAATGCCGCGGTCGCCTGCAGCCCAGTTGCCTGGCGGCAGATTGAACAACGCGTTTTCCAGATTGTTTTCCTGCAGCCACTGCGCTACTTCATGCGGCGCATGGTCGTAGGGGAACAGGAATTCGACCGCGTTGAAACCGGCTTTGGCGGCGGCGGCGAAACGCTGCGGGAAAGACACTTCATTGAACATCATCGTCAGATTGGCGGCGAATTTCGGCATGGGATTCCTTTAAAGGTCGAGCTTGAAAGTCGATTGTGCAACAGCAGGAACAGATCGACTGTAGCGATACGTGACACTTCGCGCCATCAAGTATGGGCACCGCAACCATACCAATGAATGGGTGACTGAACAAATCACGTGTTTGTTGATCTGATTCCATTGTGGTACGCCACCTTCAGAAATCGAGGCCAATTCGACGTGCATCCTCGAGTTGTATTTTGTTATCTATTCACACCATTGGATTTGACTGGATTGAACAGTTGTTTTCAGCGGACTTGAAAACGTGAGGTTTAAGTCTGTTTTTGAAGAGCAGCAATATGAGAGAGTGTGTGTGACCACAACGAAACTGTCTGATTTTATTCGCACGAATATCGAACCCATTCTTGTGGCATGGGAACAATTCGCGAAAGACATTCCTGTTGCCCGCCAAATGAACACCGCAGCGCTACGGGATCATGCCAAAGAAATGTTGAGTGTCATTGCCGACGATCTCGAGCGCCCGCAAACTTCTTACGAGCAGTCGGAAAAATCGAAAGGCCAAGGTCCGCACCCTCCAATGGAAACAGAAGCCGAGATGCACGGCGCGGCGCGCGTGACCGAGGGATTCAGCGTTAACGAAGCCTTGTCCGAATTTCGGGCGTTGCGGGCAAGCGTTGTACAGCTCTGGATCGATTCGAACACGACACCGCCGCACGCCGCCATTGACGAGTTGATCCGATTTAACGAAGCGATCGATCAGGCATTGGCCGAATCGTTCGCGCGATACTCTACTGATAAGGAGCAATATACCCGCCTGTTCGATACGCTTCTGTCTTCATCGCCGGATCTTAATTACATCTTTGATCTCAATGGCAATTTTATTTATGCGAACAAATCCTTGGCTAGTTTGTATGGAATGTCGTTAAGTGAAATTGTCGATAAAAATTTCTTTGGTCTTGGTGTTTTCGTCGCTTCTGAGCTTCAGCAGAAGTTGCGCGATGTGATTGAGACCAAGGAGACTTGTCGAGGGGAAATATCATCGCTCGCTTCTGGAAAAGAGGTGATCTACGAATATATTTTTTTTCCAGTCCGCAATAATGACGGACATGTGGAAGCGATTGCAGGAACGGCGCGAGACGTTACCGAACGCAAAGCATCGGAAGAAAAAATCAAGAGAAGCGCAAATTATGATTTTCTGACCGGCTTGCCAAATCGGAACCTGTTCCACGATCGCTTGGAGCAGGAAATCAAACACGCTGAGCGAACCGGCCTGTCGATTGCCTTGCTGTTCATTGATCTTGACGGCTTCAAGGAAGTCAATGATCGGCTGGGTCATGATGGGGGTGATCAGTTGCTGCAACTGACAGCACAGCGCATCGGTTCGTGCGTGCGGGAAACGGATACGGTGGCGCGTCTCGGTGGCGATGAATTCACCGTGATCCTCACCACAGTCAACAAGATTTCTCATATCGAAATTCTGGCTCGGGAAATACTGGAAGAACTAGCCCGGCCTTTTCCTGTCCTCGGGACGGATGTGCATATTTCCGGCAGCATCGGTATTACGCTGTTTCCGCAGGATGCGGGCACGCCTGAAGATCTGCTAAAAAGCGCGGACCAGGCAATGTATGTGGCGAAGAGCGCCGGGCGCAACCGCTTCAGTTTTTTTGCCGCCCGCATGCGCGATTCCGCTTGGGCGCGTCTCAAAGTGATCGATGAACTGCGCCATGCTTTGTCGCGACACCAGTTATCCGTTTATTACCAACCCATTGTCGATCTCTCGATTGAAAGCATCGTCAAGGCGGAAGCGCTATTGCGATGGCACCATCCTGAAGCCGGTCTCATGCTTCCCGCGGAGTTCATCGGACTGGCAGAGGAAGCCGGTCTCATCGGCGACATTGGCGAGTGGGTGTTGGGGGAGGCGGTAACACGCTCCCGAGAATGGAGCAGCATGCTTGGCACGCCATTTCAAATCAGTGTCAACAAATCATCGGCGGAATTCGTGAGCAGGGCGCCGATGAAAAATTGGGACGCTCATCTGGCAGCGCTCGGACTGCCCTCGAATAGTATCTCCGTGGAGATCACGGAGGGGGTCTTGTTAAATGATTCGCCAAATGTCGCGGCGAGACTGGACAATCTTCATAACGCAGGGATTCAGTTGGGCATTGACGACTTTGGCACCGGCTATTCATCAATGACCTATCTGAAAAAATTTGAAGTAGATTATCTGAAAATAGATCAGTCATTTGTGCACGACATGTCAACGAATATGGATAGCCGGATAATCGTTGAAACCATCATTGTGATGGCGCATAAACTCGGACTGAAGGTGATTGCGGAAGGGGTGGAAACAGTCGCGCAAAAAGACTGGCTGAAAGCGGCAGAGTGCGATTATGCGCAGGGTTATCTTTTTTCGGAACCGGTTCCCTCTCAGGACTTCAGGAAATTACTGAACAAGGGCAAAGCACGGCATCAGGAGCGGCTGTAGCGTGGTCCATACAAATATATAGGTGCGGACATAGGC
>CAMLDH010000184.1 GCA_946478765.1 uncultured Oxalobacteraceae bacterium
TCAAATAGCTAATGTCGGCATTAAGGGGGGCGCACAGCATGAAACATAAGGAATGGGATGCGCTTGCTTGTCTCATCGCTGGCGATTGATATTGACACGCATGCGGCGCAATACGCTGCGCTATTGACGCCCTACCGAGTGCGACTTACGGCCTTCGGCATAACTCGCAAATTTAAGTGATGCGAACTACTAGACCCTATCAACCGTGAAAGTGTTGGGGGTATGTGCGGACTGATCGCATCAAAATAATGGATGAATCAATATGAATCGTTTTCTCACCGTTCTGTTCGTTTTGGCATGTCTCCATACGGGATGGCGCTACTTCAGCACTGAAAAATCTTCTGAGCCAAGCAGATATTCCAAGTCGAGCGACATTAGCGCCGAAGGATTGGCGCAGCTCGCTGCCACGGTCAAACCCGGCGACGTGACGATGTACAGCACCACCGAATGCCAGTACTGCGCGCAGGCCAAAGGCTGGCTGAATCAATACGGTTTCGCGTTCTCCGAATGCAATATGAGTGTGCGTGAAGAATGCGAGCGCGAGTTCAAGAGTTTTGGCGCCAACGGCACGCCCTATCTGGTCGTGCGTGGGCACCACATGAAAGACGGTTTCGATTCGGATGAATTTGTGGCGCTGCTCAGTCATTGAGGCGATGGCGGTTTTGAAATGAATAATGTAACCAATGTAACGATAGGGTCGGTGGCGATGAACAACACACAATACGGTTTCGCGCAGGGGAAATCCAAGCGCTGCGATTGGATTTGCATGCGCGGACGTTTGCTGCGCAATGCGCAACGCACGCTGGCCGCATTGCTGCTGTTGAACGCGAGCTTTGCGCCCATTGACGCACAAGCCCAGGAAACCGTGTGCGCCAAGGTCAAGATCGAGATCAAACAAGAGTTGACGCTGGAGCGCCAGGCGTTCGACGCGCAAATGAAGATCAACAACACCACGACGACCGGCGTAATCGAAAACGTATCGGTCGTGGTGAAGGTCACCGAAGAAGACGGCACGCCGGTGACGATCACTAACGACGCCAACAACCTGAGCGCCAAGTTTTTCATCCGCATTTCCAGCAAGCAGAATATCGACAACGTGGACGGCACCGGCATCGTCAATCCAAACACCGTATCGATCATCGATTGGTTGATCATTCCCGCGCCCGGTTCGGCCGGCAGCAATCCGTTCGGCAAAAAATACCTGGTGGGCGCGACGCTGAAATACCGCTTCGGTGGCGAAGACCAGGTGCTGGAGGTGTCGCCGGACGTCATCACCGTCAAGCCGTTGCCGCTGCTGACGCTCGATTATTTCCTGCCGCAGGATGTGAATGCGGATGATCCTTTGACGGATGCAGTTGAGCCGATCGAGCCGTTTACGCTCGGCGTGCGCGTCAAGAATACCGGTTTTGCCGCTGCCAAGAATCTCAAGATCGAGTCGGCCCAACCGAAGATCATCGAGAACAAGCAGGGATTGCTGATCGGCTTCAAGCTCGACGGCAGCTATGTCAACGATGCGCCGGTTCAAAATACCTTGCTGATTACTTTTGGCGACATCCCGGCCAGCACCGCCAGGATCGGACGCTGGATCATGGAGACGACCTTATCCGGCAAGTTCACCGAATTCACCGCCAAGTTCAGCCACGCGGACGAGTTGGGCGGCAGCCTCACATCGATCATGCAGGCGACCAATGCGCACTTCCTGATCCGCGACGTGCGGGTGGATTTGCCGGGGCGCGATTTTGTCCGCGACTTTTTGGCGCTGGATGGCGACGTGATCCGCGTTTACGAATCGGATGGTCTCGACACCCTGGTGAGCGACCGCAGCAGCGTTGCGACCTTGACCGCAGGCGCCAACAGTGTCGGCAATGCCAGCTACGCGCTGGCGATTCCGCCGACTGCCGGTTTTGTGTACGTCAAGCTGCCCGATCCCTACCTGGGCAAAAAGGCGCTCGGCCAAGTCGTGCGCTCCGACGCCAAGATCATGCTGCCGGAAAACGTCTGGCTGTCCAAGACCAGGAATGCCGACACCAAGCAATGGCAATACTGGCTCAATTTCTTCGATGTGAATACCACCGGCATCTACAGCACCGAATTCAAGGCGCCACCCCTGGAAGCGCGTGCGCCGGTCATCCAGTTCATCCCTGACCGTACTGTGCAGGAAGGCAAGCAGGTATCGTTTATTGTCGAAGCCTCCAGCCCGGACGGCAAGCCGGTGACGCTCTCGGCGGGATCGCTGCCGGCCGGCGCGACGTTTGTCGCGCAGAACGCCGTGGCAGGTTTGGCGACCAGCGTATTCGACTGGACGCCGGCCAAAGGGGCCGCCGGCAACTATCCCGTCACCTACACGGCGACCGACGGCACGCTGTTTTCTTCTCTTACCGCCAGCATCAAGGTGAGCACGGATGCGCCGCCGTCCGGCCCGACGACGCCGCTATTGGTCGCGCCGCTGGCCGATGCCCATGTGCCATCCTTCAAGCCGACCTTGATCGTGCAAACCGGCGCCGACCTGCTGGAGCCGACCACCCAAGTGCAATTCGAAGTCTATGCGGATAGCGCGATGACCCAGCTTATCGACAGCGGTTCGGTCGATAAAGGCGTGACCACGGGCGACGCCGGCACTACCAGCTTCAAGTTGACGAAGGATTTGAACGAAGACACCCGCTACTGGTGGCGTGCCCGCGCATTTGACGGCCAGCAAACCTACAGCACCTGGATGAACAGCAAGTTCTTCGTCAATGTGGCAAATCATCCGCCGGAAAGCTTCAGCTTGACTAGCCCCGCGCCTGCCATTGAAGTGGCAAGCGCGACCCCGGTGCTGACATGGACCAACAGCAAGGATCTGGACGAAGACGCCATTACCTACAGCGTCTACGTCTACAAGGATGCCGCGCTGAGCGATTTGATGACATCGGTGGTGGCATTGACGCCGGGTGCGGAGGGCAGCACGAACTGGACTGTCGATAAACCCTTGACCAATCAAGCGACGTATTACTGGCGGGTCGTGGCTGCCGATAGCCACGGCGCCACCACCTTGACCCCGGCGCGGCCGTTCACGGTCAATACGGGCAATACGGCGCCGACGGTTCCGTCGATTCAATCGCCGTCGGTCGGCGGGCAAACGGCGACACCATCGACCGCGTTGACGATCGTGAATGCGACCGATGCGGACAATGACTTGCTCACCTATGTGTTCGAACTCGACACGGTCAATACCTTCGATTCCGGCAGCAAGCAATCGTCGGGGCAAGTGATCCAAAGCGCGGCATCCACCACGAGCTGGACGGTCAATAATCTGATCGAGAACAAGCGCTACTACTGGCGCGTCAAGACGCAAGACGGCCACGCCGAATCGGACTGGGTGGTTGGCAACTTCCTGATGAATGCGGTCAACGACCCGCCGCCGGCGCCGACGATCAAGAATCCGGGCAATGCGGCATGGGTAGGTACGCAACAGCCGAGCCTCGAAGCGAATGCGGTGGTCGATCCCGAGGGGGAAACGGTGCGTTACGAATTCGATATTTATCGCGATGCGGCATTGACGCAGAAGGCAACCAATGGCGTCTCCGATAACAATGGGTGGATCGTGCCGGTCGCCTTGAATGACAAGACCACGCATTACTGGCGCGTGCGTGCGGTGGATGCGCAGGGCACGGCCAGCGCGTGGTCGGCGCCGGCGATCATGTATGTCAGTACCGGCCAATACCTCGATCCGACGATTTCGGTGATCGCACCGGCGACGATACAGTCGCCGACCGTGAACGGCAACCAGAAGACCGTGACAATCGGCTGGGAGGGTACCGATCCCAATATCGATCCGACCATTGCGCTGTACTACAGCACGAGCAATAGCGGTTATGCGGGCACCTTGATCACGGATGGATTGAAACAGGCCGCAGGCGCGCAGTCGGGCAGTTATGTCTGGGATGTGACCGCGCTGTCTCCCGGCACCTATTATGTGTATGCGGTGATCTACGATGCCAAAGGCAGTGGCCACGCTTACGCTGCGGGCGCGGTGTTGATTGCGCCGGCCACCCCGACCGGCACGATCATTACCAACCCGGCCGACCAGTTGTCTACCCAGGAAGACGGCGCTACCACATCTTTCACGGTCCGACTGGGAAGTGCGCCGGTCAGCGCTGTGGTCGTGCCGATTTCAAGCAGCAATGCTCGCTTGGGTAACGTCAATCCGGCGGTATTGACGTTCACGCCGCAAAATTGGCAAACGCCGCAAATGGTCACGGTTACCGGGGCAAACAATTGTGCGCCCGACGGCAACAAGAGTTATCAAATCCGCGTCGGCAAGGCGACCAGTCTCGATCCTGACTACAACGATGTGCAGGCTGCACCGATCGGCGCCACGGTGACCGATAATGATCCGGCGGCAGGCAATACGGGCACCTCCGGCATCTATATCTGCAATTACAAGGTGGTCAGCGAAATCAAGATTAGCGCCACGACATGGGAATACACACTGACGGCAGAGATGACCAATATCACGGCAGGCTATGCGGGAGCAACTGCGACGTTGGCAAGCTGGCCATCCGGTACTACGGTCGTGGACCGGCAGTTGGTGTTCGGCGCCGGAGGTAAGGGGGATACGGTGAAGGCGGGCGATACGTTTGTGCTGCGCTCAGGTAGTCAACTTTCCCAATCGAATTTACAACTCGGAATAGGTATTACCTGGAATGTATCCTGGGCTTCCAACGGGCGCTGATAACCGTCGAATTGGCAACCAGGGCGTAGTTGGGCTGCGATGCCGCAGCGTTAAAGCTTTCTTGGGACACTGTCTTTTTGGCAGTGATGTGAGTGTAATCAGTGTGTGGTGCATTGTCCGTTTATTGAAATGAGGTTTCAATCCAGCGGACAAAAGTTGACCTTAGAGGGTAATGTGATTGAGCGTTTAAATATCGTACGCAGTAAAGCATCAATAGCACGGGGGTTCACGTTGTTGGAACTGCTCGTCGTCATTGTCATTATCGGGCTGCTTGCCGCATACGTCGGCCCGCGCTATTTCGCACAGCTCGGCAAGTCCGAGCAAAAGACCGCGAAGGCACAGATCGAAGCGTTCGGCAAAGCCTTGGATACCTATCGGCTCGATACCGGCCATTATCCGAGCACCGAGCAAGGTTTGAACGCATTGGTGACAAAGCCAAATGACGAGCCAAAATGGCAGGGGCCGTATCTGCAAAAGGACGTTCCGCTCGATCCGTGGAGCAAGGCGTATCAATTTCGCTCACCCGGTCAAACCGCGGAATTCGATCTGTTCTCTTACGGTAAAGATGGCCAGCCGGGCGGCGACGGCGACAATGCCGATGTCTCTTATCGTTAGCATCGGAGTTGATGATGCAGTTTCAGCTTCGGGTGCAAGGCGCTTCCGGCGCCGGCGGCGCGCAACGGATTTCGATTGACGCAGCGAGCGAATCGGAGGCGATTCGCGCCGCCGTAAAGAATGGCTGGCGTGTTCTGGCAATCGATCATTTGATCGATGCGGATATGCAGCGTCCGAGGGCACCGGCCAAATTTCCTCTTTTGCAGTTCAGCCAGGAATTGCTGGCGTTGCTGGAGGCGGGGTTGAACCTGACGGAAGCGATCACGACCCTGCATGCCAAGGAGTCGCGTCCCGGCATCAAAACCACGCTCGGCAGTATCTTGTCGACGCTGCAGCAAGGTCAGAGTTTCTCCGATACGCTGACCGCGTTTCCGGTCATCTTCCCCGATATTTATATCGCGACCGTACGCGCTGCTGAACGTTCCGGCAATTTGCCGGAGGCGCTGGCACGCTTTGTCGGTTACCAGTTGCAGTTTGATGTGATCAGGAAGAAGCTGATTTCCGCCGCGATCTATCCGGCCATGCTGCTGGTGGTCGGCGGGTGCGTGACGCTATTCCTGCTGGGCTATGTGGTGCCGAAATTCAGCGTCGTTTATGAGAGTTCGGGACGCGATATTCCCTGGATGTCGCAAGTATTGCTGGGAGCCGGCAAGCTGATTTATCAACATGGCGTTGTGTTTTTGATCGGTCTTGCGTGTGTGGCCGCGACCCTGATTTACTGTGCCATGAATGCGGTTCTGCGGCAGCGGCTAATGGAGGCGATTCTTCGTCTGCCGGTTCTGTCCGCGAAAGCGGCCGAGTTCCGATTGGCGCGTTTTTATCGCGCACTCAGCCTGCTTCTGCATGCCGGCATTCCGTTGTCGAAAGGGCTCGCCATGGTATCGGCCATGTTGATGCCGGTACAGCAGGGACAATTGCAACAGGCCAGACGCGCGGTGGAAGAAGGCCTGCCATTTTCCGTCGCGCTGGAACAGTTTCAACTGGCCACGCCGGTGGCGCAATCCCTGTTGAAAGTCGGCGAAAATACCGGCCGTTTGGGCGATATGCTGGAGCGCTCGGCGAGATTCCATGATGACGATTTCGCGCGCTGGGTGGATTGGGCATCGCGCTTGCTGGAACCGGTGTTGATGACGGTGATCGGGGTCGTCATTGGCGCAGTGGTGGTGTTGATGTATATGCCGATCTTTGAATTGGCGGGAAGTCTGTCATGAATGCACGCGAGTCGATCGTTACTTCCGTTGGGAAAGCGTCAATCAAGCCGATCACGCCGGCGCTGATACAAAGCGCGCGTGCAAGTGCGCTCGCCCAAGGCCGGCGCCACCTGGCGGTGCTGGAAGAAGCGTCGGGGCTGCAGCCGGAAGAGTTCACCAAGGCGTTGAGCGAACTGTTTGCGTATCCGGCATGCGCGATGAGCGAACTGCAGGGGAATGTACCAGCGTTCGACGTGACGCCGTACACCGATTGCGTGCAGCGCGATTGTGTCGCGATGCGCGATGCGGACGGCGCTCTGGTCTTGGTGATCGGCGACCCGTTCAGCGACGAAGTGCTGCAGTGGGCCAATCATGCGATCAACATGCCGTTCACCGTCGCATTTGCGCACCCGAGCGATTTGACGGCCTATCTTGCCCAGCAAGAGAGCGCGCAGCAGGCGATGCAGGACATCGTGCACGATGCGGAAGACCCGCAAAACCTCGACCAGACGATCGAGGATATTTCGCTGGTCAGGATCAGCGAGGACAGCAGCCCGGTCGTGCGGCTGGTGAATTCGACGATTTACGATGCATTAAAATTCCAGGCCAGCGACATTCATCTCGAATGCGATGTCGCGAGCCTCGTCATCAAGTACCGGGTCGACGGCGTGCTGGTGCAGGCCGGCCAGGTGCAAGGTTTGCAGATGGCCGAGCAAATCATTTCCCGCATCAAGGTGATGGCGGACCTGGACATCGCGGAGCGCCGCATTCCGCAGGACGGCCGCTTCAAGGTGCGCGTGAAGGGCAGCGAAATCGATTTCCGGGTCTCTATCATGCCGAATATTTTCGGGGAAGACGCGGTATTGCGGCTGCTGGACCGGCGCGCGCTGACCGAGGCCGCGCAATCGCTGCGCCTGGAAAACCTCGGCTTGAATGCCGACGCGATCGGCCATATCCGCTGGCTGGCGGCCAAGCCGCATGGGATGCTGCTGGTGACCGGGCCGACCGGCTCCGGCAAGACCACGACCTTGTATGCGGCG
>CAMLDH010000185.1 GCA_946478765.1 uncultured Oxalobacteraceae bacterium
AATGGGTGTACCGGCGACTGGTGCGTTCCGGCGCCGCTCTTGCGCTGACGATGCGCGACATCTCCGCGACTAAGGCGCATGAACGCGACCTGCGGCGCATGGCCAATGAAGATGCGTTGACCGCGCTGCCGAATCGTAACTGGATGATGAGTTTTCTACCGGAAGAGATCGAGCGCGCACGCGACGCCGACGCCATGATGGCGCTGTTGTTTGTCGATCTCGACGACTTCAAGGACATCAATGATTCGCTCGGCCACTCGGTGGGCGACGAATTATTGCGCGCAGCGGCGCTGCGTCTGAAATCGGTGTTGCGTCCGACCGACCATGTGGTGCGTCTGGGCGGCGACGAATTTACCGTCATCCTGTCCGCACTTGAAAGCCAGGACGCGGCAGCGCATGTGGCGGAACGGATCGCCGAAAAACTGAATTTTCCGTTCGACCTCGCGCGCGGAAAAAACACCTTGGGCGCATCGATCGGCATCAGTATTTTCCCGCGCGACGGGCAAGACGCCGAAACGCTGCTCAAGCATTCCGATATCGCGATGTATCACGCCAAATCCGAAGGCAAGGGGCATTATCGTTTTTACGAGCAAAGCTTGTCGGAAAGCCTGAACGCCCGCCTCGACAATGAACGCGCGTTGCAGCAGGCGATTGAACAAGACCAGTTTGTGCTGTTCTATCAGCCGCGCGTCAATACCTTCACCGGTGAATTGCAGACGATGGAAGCGCTGGTGCGCTGGAAACATCCGCAGCGCGGCCTGGTGCCGCCGCTCGAATTCATCCCGCTGGCGGAAGAAACCGGATTGATCCTGAAGCTGGGTGAACTGGTCGTCGAACAGGCGTGTGCGCAAATCGCGCACTGGAAAGCGCTCGGCATTCCGCTGGTGCCGATCTCCGTCAATGTGTCGCCGCGCCAGTTCTATCATGGCGACATCGCGAACCTGTTTGCGTCGTCGATCGCGCGCCACCATATCGACGCGGATCTGATCGAAATCGAAATCACGGAATCGTCGATGATGGGAAAGGAAGAAGGGGTTGTCGCCGAACTGGCGGCGATCCGCAATCTCGGCATCAAATTGCTGGTGGACGATTTCGGCACCGGTTATTCCTCGCTGTCGCAATTGCAGCGGCTCGATATGGATGTGCTCAAGGTCGATCGCGCGTTCACCGCTGAACTGGGCGCAACGGCGGAAGGCGAAGTGTTTTTCCGCGCCATTGTTTCCATGGCACATGCGCTAGGCATGATCGTGGTCGCTGAGGGCGTCGAATCCAGCGAACAAATGCGCGTACTGCAATCCCTGTCCTGCGATGAGATCCAGGGCTATTTCATCTCGCGGCCGGTGCCGACGCATGAAGCGCAGGCGCTGATGGTCCAGCGCTTCTTGATGCCCTTGCAACCGATAAAGAGTGTGCCGTGCGGTTAGGTGATTCCCCGTGGACTGTCGTCAACTTCCCTGCCACGGGTTGATACGCGGATAATGCAATCCCCATAATCCATCAAGTGCTTCGATTGCCATGCGTTATTGAAAGCATTACCCTATCGCGCATAGGAGACCGATCATGCCCCCATCGCATCAACCATTTTTCAATTCCAGATTCTTCAACCGCGCAGCGCTTGCCGCCGTACTCAGTGCCGGCCTGTACGGCTGCCTTCCCATCCAAGGCGGCCCCATCACGGTGTCGCAGGGGTCGGCAGCTGCGATCCCGCCCGGCAAGAGCGTCACCATTTACGCCGCAGGCGATATCGCCGATTGCCGGAAATC
This sequence comes from uncultured Oxalobacteraceae bacterium, assembly GCA_946478765.1. The sequence goes on from CAMLDH010000185.1 coordinate 1,764, forward strand.
CAAACCGGAACACAGCGGCGCTGCAAAAACGGCCAGCCTGATCGCCGCGGCATTGGCCAAGGACAAAGACGCCGCCGTACTGACCCTGGGCGACGCCACCTATCCGGTTGGCCTGCTGGAAGAATTCACCGAATGTTACGAGCCGACCTGGGGCCAATTCAAGCATCGCACCTTCCCGTCGCCGGGCAATCACGAGTACTACACCCCGGCAGCCGTTGGCTATTATGACTATTTCGGCAATATCGCCGGCCCAACGCGGCGCGGCTATTACAGTGTCGATATCGGCACGTGGCATGTCGTGTCGATCAACAGCAACCTGAAGCCGATAGACCATCAGCAACAACTGGCGTGGCTCAAAACTGACCTCGCTCAACACCCGGCCCGCTGCACGCTCGCATACTGGCATCACCCGTTGTACAGCTCCGGCGGTCATGGCAATAACGAGCGCATGGCCGACGTATGGCAAGCGCTGCAGGCCGCCGGCGCCGACGTCATATTGGTGAGCCATGATCACGACTATGAGCGTTTCGCACCGCAAGACGCCGATGCCCGCCGCGACGATGCGCGCGGCATCCGCGAATTTGTGGTCGGCACCGGCGGCGCCAGATTGACGCCCTTATTTGCCCGCAAACCCAATAGCGACATCAGCGACAATGCGACCCATGGCGTGTTGCGCATGGTGCTCAAGGACGGCAGTTATGAATGGGAATTCCTGCCTGTGGCGGGCGGCAGTTTTACCGATCGCGGCGCAGCGCTTTGCATTTGAACATCATCAGAGCGTCTTCGTCACAACAGTAACGAGGCCATCATGCATATCGAAGAATCGGTCAAACTTGATTTCAAGGATGTCCTGATCCGCCCCAAGCGTTCGACGCTGACCTCGCGTGCCGAAGTCGATATCAGCCGCGAATTCGTGTTCCACAATTCGCGCAAAAAATATCACGGCATCCCGATCATTGCCGCCAACATGGACACCACCGGCACCATCGAAATGGCGCGCGCGCTCGGTCGGCACAACCTGTCGGCTGCATTGCACAAGCATTATTCGGAAAGCGATCTGGTGGCGTTTTTCACGTCGCTGCAAGTCGATGGCCTCGCATCATCGACCGCGTTTTATTCGATGGGCATCGGCAAAACCGATTACGATAAATTCATATCGGTGATGGCGCGCGCCGGCGACGCGGTCAAGTATGTGTGCATCGATGTCGCCAACGGCTATACCGAAGGCTTCATCAATTTCGTCAAAAAAGTGCGCCACGCATTTCCGCACCTGACCATCATGGCGGGCAACGTCGTCACCGGCGACATCACCGAAGAATTGATCCTCGCCGGCGCCGACATCGTCAAGGTCGGCATCGGTCCCGGCTCGGTCTGCACCACGCGCAAGATGACCGGCGTAGGGTATCCGCAACTGTCTGCCGTGATCGAATGCGCCGATGCGGCGCATGGCCTGGGCGGACAGATTTGCGCCGACGGCGGCTGCGTGGCGCCGGGCGACTTGGCCAAGGCCTTCGGCGGCGGCGCCGACTTCATCATGCTGGGCGGCATGCTGGCCGGACATGACGAATGCGCGGGCAACGTGGTCGAACGCGACGGCAAAAAATTCCAGCGCTTCTACGGCATGAGCAGCCGCGCCGCGATGGAAAAACATGCCGGCGGCGTCGCCAAATACCGCGCGACCGAAGGCAAGGAAGTGCTGGTCGAGTATCGCGGTCCGGTTGACGATACGTTGCAAGACATCCTGGGCGGCGTGCGCTCCGCATGCACCTATGTCGGCGCGCACAAGCTGAAGGAACTCACCAAGCGCACCACATTCATACGCGTGACGCAGCAATTGAACGAAGTGTTTGGAAAGTCTTGATTGAATGGATGCCAGCAAACAATCGTTGCGCCTGTTTTATGCGCTATGGCCGGATGATGCTACGCGCGAGGCGTTGATGCACATGCAGGCGCGCATGCATGGACGCAAAACGCGCTATGAGAATTTTCATCTGACGCTGGCGTTTTTGGGACAGCAGCCGGCGGATCTGCTGCCCGCCATGAGAAAAATTCTGGCGGATATTCGACCAGCACAAATCTCTCTCGTCCTCGACCGCATCGGCTACTTCACGCAAAGCCGCATCGCGTGGGCCGGGATGCATGAAACGCCGGCAGCATTGATTGCGCTGCAACGCGATTTGGTACAGGGACTTGCACAGAACAATATCGCCTGCAACGGCCGCTCGGCATTCCGGCCGCACGTCACGCTGGCGCGCGATGCAGCACCGCCGGAAGACTTGCCGTTTGAACCCGTTGTTTGGAGGGCTGATCATGTCGTATTGGTGGAATCGACGACGGACCGGGAAGGCGTGATCTATCGTGTCATTGCGTGACGGCACAAAGGGCAAGCGGCTGCCGGCATTGCGCGACGTGCTCGCCGATGCAGCAACCATAGACATAATACGGCTGGAAAATGGAACCATCTTTTATGTAGCGCGACTCACGAGCCATATGAAATAGAGGCAAAAATGTTCCGTATAGCAAAACAAGCGACTGCGCTATCCAATTCAGTCATATCACCGGCGACTGTTGCCCATGTCCGGGCCGATGCAATACATAAAATAAGCGACATCCTTACAAAAGGTATTGGGCCAAGCTTGCTACGACAAGGGCAAACAAGGACTGTTGTCGGCAGTTCAACATATGAGCGCTTAAGTGCGCTAAATAATAGTCTGACTACGCTTCCGAGAGATATGCCACCTTATCAGAGGCAGCATGAATGCGAGACGCAAGGAGCCAATATAGTCCTTGCTCTTCGCAAGGAAAGTAAAGAGAAGCAAAAGACCAACCTATCCAAGTCTACTGATACTGCAAGCATCCAGAATGGCGGCATTTGGGAAAGCCTGAAAAAGATATTCGTGGGGGATTTTAAATCGGTATGGCTGAAAAATAAGGAGCAACTGCTTGAGATGTATTCGAGCTACGGGCCGTTTGTTCTACGTGCTCCTGGATTGGCGAAGCAATACATAGACCACGCTATTCCCGTAACAGCCGTTGTAAGCATCACCAACAAAAATGGGGAATCCAAAATAGTCTTATGCGCCCTTGACTGCAACGATGCAGCGGAGAATGTAGCCACGCAGGCATCGTCCAAGCTGGCCAAGAATCTTGGCAAAAACCATATATCCGAACTATCGCAAGAACAAGCGCGCCAAAACGGCGCAGACCGCGAACGTATTCGTCTGATTGACGCTGATGTTTTATTCAGTCGTATTAGTCGGTTCCAGGAAAAATTTGCATCGCATCAACTTGAAGTCGCCAACGCGAAAATAAAATACATAACGAAAGGAATTGCGCCCTTACCCGAAAGGGATATCCGTGATTTAAGTGCATTAATTGCCGAAATCTATGACGGAGAAGATGTCGAAAAGCATAAAGAGGGTTGAAGTGGCCCCAGAAAACGCTCGTCCGGTAGGGCGGAAAAGCGAAGCGCCTTCCGCCGAATGCTAAGCTCGTGTAAGCAACATTTGATTCAATTTCAACACCACAGCAAGCAAACGCAGACTTGCTATCGTTTCAAATTATCGAAACGGAAATGGGCTCCTCATTCGCCAGTTCACTATCAGACTCAGCCGCCAACTTGCGCAACACCTGCGCCGCCGCCACCAGCCCGAAACTGGCCGTCACCACCATCGCCGATCCAAATCCTGCGCAATTCAAACCGGTGATCCCCGGCTGCGCATCGTCGTCAATTGCACAAGCTTCTGCCGCCTCTGGAAAACGCAAGGGCTCGGTCGAAAACACCGCATCGATGCCAAACTTGTTCTTGGTCCCGCGCGGAAAACCATGCTGCGCGCGCAGACGCTTGCGCACTTTCGCCAACAAGGGTTCCTGCTCCGTCCTGCACAAGTCGCGGATCTCGATCTTGGTCGGGTCGATCTGCCCGCCCGCGCCGCCGATCGTGATCAGCTTGATACCGTGCTGACGGCAATACGCAATCAATGCCGTCTTCGCCCGGACATTGTCAATCGCATCGATCACATAGTCATACCCGCGCGACCCGACCATGTCATCCAGGTTATCGGCAGTGACGAAATCTTCAATTTCAGTCACGCGGCAAAACGGATTGATTTGCGCGATGCGCTCTTGCAGCGCGGTCACCTTGGCTTTGCCGAGCGTGTCGGTCAGCGCGTGGATCTGGCGGTTGATATTCGATTCCGCGAGATTGTCCAGGTCGATCATGGTGATATTGCCAATCGCACTGCGCGCCAGCGCCTCCACGACCCACGAGCCGACGCCGCCGACGCCGATCACGCAGACATGCGCGCTGCGAAAACGCGCCAGCGCCGCGTCGCCATACAGGCGCGCGATGCCGCCGAAACGGCGCTCGAAATCGATGTGGTCCAGTGACGACAGAATGGGGGATGGGGTTGTGCGCATCCCGCTATTTTAACGGACGGCAACTCCCTATTTCCTCTAAAATAGATTCCTCCCCAGAATCGATCCTCTCCAGACCATATTGCCCGTGGCGTTGCAGCTTCTTTCTTTCATTCTGATTTCGTTGGCCGCGCATATCGCATTGATTGGCGCGCGGGTGACCACCTCGCTTTATGCATTGTCGTTACACGCGTCCGAATTCACCGTTGGCTCCGTGATCGCGCTGTTTGCGCTGCTGCCGATGTTCGCTGCAGTATCGATGGGGCGCTTGATCGATCGTATTGGCATCGCAAAGCCGATGATCGGCGGCGCTCTGTTGATGGCGGCCGGCTGCGCGATTCCCAGCATGCTGGGCGGATTGCCGGTGTTGTATCTGGCCGCCGTCCTGATCGGCAGCGGCTTTTTGGCGATTCATGTGTCGTCTCAGCATGCCGTCGGCGCCATGAGCACGACCGGCACGCGCGCCGGCAATTTCAGTTGGCTGGCGCTGGGCTACTCGGTGTCGAGCTTCAGCGGGCCGGTGATTGCGGGTTTTGTCATCGATCATGCGCGCCACAGTGTTGCGTATGCAGTCTGCGGCGGTTTTGCATTGATCTCGTTGCTATTGACGATTGCCGGCGGCATGACACGCGTGAAGCTGCCGCAGCATGAGGGCGAACCCGCATCGGAAAGCGTAATGGATCTGTTGCGCGACGCCGAAATGCGGCGCATCTACCTGATCAGCGTGCTGCTCGGTTCGGCGTGGGATCTGTTCAGTTTCGTGATGCCGATCCACGGCACGCATCTGGGATTTTCAGCCTCCACCATCGGCTTGATTCTCGGCTGCTTTTCGGGCGCCACCTTTACGATCCGCCTCGCCATGCAGTGGATTTCGCGCCGCTATTCCGAGTGGCAGGTGCTTGTCACGGCGCTGGCGCTGGCGACGCTTTGCTATGCGCTTCTGCCGTTCATGACAAGCCCGTTCTCGATCATGCTGGTGGCCGCGACACTCGGCCTGGCCTTGGGTTCCAGTCAGCCCAACGTGCTGGCGCTGTTGCACCATGCGTCGCCGGCAGGACGCGCCGGCGAAGCGGTCGGGGTGCGGGTGACAATCAGCAATGCATGCCAGGTGGCGCTGCCGCTTGCGTTTGGCGCCGCCGGCGCCACATTGGGATTGTTCGCGGTATTCTGGGGCATGGGCGCCATGATCGGCGCCGGGGTGCCGCTGGCGTGGCGCAAGGCATTTGGAAAGTAAAAAATTCACTGGCCCATATGCCGTAATTTTTGGCAAATTTTGATACAAGACAAGTCGCACCCGCAATTCTCAGGTATGTTGACAATCGCCCTAGTACCGCCTCCGGTAAATCCTCCGTCAAAGGAAATCGATGGATTTTTTCGA
>CAMLDH010000186.1 GCA_946478765.1 uncultured Oxalobacteraceae bacterium
GGGTTCGCGCAACTCGCGCGGCAAGCCGATCGTCAACATGTTCCCGCTGCAGGACGGCGAAAAGATCACTGTCGTGTTGCCGTTGTCCGGCGAGAACCGCACCTTCCCGGAAGACCATTACGTCTTCATGGCAACCAGCCTCGGCACCGTCAAAAAGACGCCGCTCAATGACTTCAGCAATCCACGCAAAGCCGGCATCATTGCGGTCGACCTGGATGAAAACGACTTCCTGATCGGCGCCGCGCTGACCGATGGCAAGCACGACGTGATGCTGTTCTCCGACTCCGGCAAGGCAGTGCGCTTCGATGAAAACGACGTGCGTCCGATGGGCCGTACCGCGCGTGGTGTGCGCGGCATGAATCTGGAAGACGGCCAGCAGGTGATCGCATTGCTGGTTGCCGAAAACGAACAGCAATCGGTATTGACCGCCACCGAAAACGGCTTCGGCAAGCGTACGCCGATCACGGAATACACGCGCCACGGCCGCGGCACCAAGGGCATGATCGCGATTCAAACCAGCGAGCGCAATGGCAAGGTGGTTGCCGCAACGCTGGTCGAAGCAGTCGATGAGATCATGTTGATCACCACCGGCGGCGTGTTGATACGCACCCGCGTTGCCGAGATCCGCGAGATGGGCCGTGCGACGCAAGGCGTAACGCTGATTGCGGTTGAGGACGGCACCAAGCTCTCCGGATTGCAGCGTATCGTCGAGACCGACGTCCCCGATGTCGAAGAGGAACAAGGCGGCACGGAGGAAGAATGACGCGCGTCTATAACTACTCCGCCGGCCCGGCGGTCCTGCCCAAAGAAGTGTTGCAGCAGGCCGCCGAAGAAATGCTCGACTGGCATGGCAGCGGCATGTCGGTGATGGAGATGAGCCACCGCGGCCCGGAATTCATCTCGATCTACGAAGCGGCGATTCGCGACTTCCGCGAACTGCTCGGCGTGCCCGACAATTACAAGATCCTGTTCTTGCAGGGCGGCGGCATCGGCGAAAACGCGATTGTGCCGATGAACCTGGTCGGCAGAAAGCCGCAGCCGGCGGTGGTGGATTTCATTCACACCGGTTCGTGGACCGGCAAGTCGTTGAAGGAAGCGCAAAAATACGCAAAGGTGAATGTCGCCGCGTCATCCGAAGCGAGCAAGTTCACGATGATCCCGCCGCGCGACACATGGAAGCTGTCGAAGGATGCGGCCTACGTGCACATCTGCACCAACGAAACAATCGATGGCACCGAATACCATTTCGTGCCGGATGTCAGCGCCGACACCAACAATGCGCCGCTGGTTGCGGACATGTCGTCGCACATTCTGTCGCGATCTGTCGATGTATCGAAATACGGCGTGATCTTCGGCGGCGCGCAGAAAAATATCGGGCCGGCGGGATTGACCCTGGCCATCGTGCGCGAAGACTTGCTCGGCCACGCTCTGTCGATCTGCCCATCCGCATTCGACTGGAAAATCGTTGCCGACAACGACTCGATGTACAACACGCCGCCGACGTATGCGATTTACATCGCCAGCCTGGTGTTCCAGTGGCTGAAGCGGCAAGGCGGCGTGGCGGCGATGGAGCAACGCAATATTGCGAAAGCGAACTTGTTGTACGGCTATCTGGATTCCACCGATTTCTACAGCAATCGCATCGCGAAAGAATCCCGCTCGCGCATGAACGTGCCGTTTTTCTTGCATGATGAATCTTTGAATGCAGCGTTCCTGGAAGGTGCGAAGGAGCGCCGCTTGTTGCAGTTGAAAGGACACAAATCGGTTGGCGGCATGCGCGCATCCATGTACAACGCGATGCCGATCGAAGGCGTGCAGGCGCTGGTGGATTATCTGAAAGAATTCGAGAAGAAGCACGGCTGAAATTTCCTCCCTCTTGCAGGGGGGTAGGGAGGGGGAGTGTGGTCGAGACACTCCGGTGATAGCTCGATCGCATTACCCCCATCCCAGCCTTCCCCCTGCAAGGGGGAAGGAGTGAACGGACTGCGTAAATTAAGACCGATGGATAAACTCAAACCCCTACGCGACCAGATCGATTCGATCGACGCACAAATCCTGGATCTGCTGAACCGCCGCGCACGCGTGGCGCAAGAAGTGGGTCATGTGAAAGCGGAAACCAATGCACCGGTATTTCGTCCCGAGCGCGAAGCGCAGGTGTTGCGCAGCGTCGCACAGCGCAATCCGGGCCCCCTGGACTCGCGCGATGTGCAGGCGATTTTTCGCGAAATCATGTCGATGTGCCGCGCGCTGGAAAAGCGCGTAACGGTCGCCTATCTCGGCCCGGCCGGCACCTTCAGCGAGCAGGCGGTCTACCAGCAATTCGGCCATGCGGTCGAAGGCATGCCATGCGCGTCGATCGATGAAGTGTTCCGCGCGGCAGAAGCGGGCACCGCAGATTTCGGCGTCGTTCCGGTCGAAAACTCCTCGGAAGGCGCCATCAATCGCACGCTCGATTTGCTGATGCAAATGACGCTGGAAATCAGCGGCGAGGTCTCGATCCTGGTGCATCACAGTTTGATGAGCAAGAATGGGACGATGGATGGCGTCAAGCGCATCTGCGCACACTCGCAGGCGCTGGCGCAATGCCAGGTCTGGCTCAATCTGAATTATCCGAACGTCGAACGGCAGGCGGTCGCCTCCAATGGCGAGGCTGCGCGCCTGGCCGCCGAAGACCCGACCATTGCCGCGATTGCCGGTGAAATCGCCGGAGAAAAATATAATCTTGGCGTCGTCAAGGCGCATGTTCAGGACGATCCGCACAACCGCACGCGCTTTGTGATCGTCGGCCGCTTGCATACCGCACCCAGCGGCAAGGATCAGACTTCGCTGGTGCTGGCGGTGCCGAACAAGGCGGGCGCCGTATACAACTTGCTGGCGCCGCTGGCAAAACATGGGGTATCGATGACGCGTTTCGAATCGCGTCCGGCGCGCATGGGGACGTGGGAGTATTACTTCTATGTCGATGTCGAAGGACATGTGCAAGACCAGAAAGTGGCGAACGCGTTGGCGGAGTTGAAGCAGAACGCGGCATTTTTCAAGGTGTTGGGCTCGTACCCATCCAGTTTGTGATTTAACCTGCATTGCCGAAACCAGCGGCGGATATCGAGGCTCATACGCACGAGCGGGATTCCGTGCGGTGTCCGGCATGGCGATTTTTTTGGAAACCAATATGTCTATTCAGTTCGGTCCCGATTACGTACGTGCGATTGCGCCTTATCAAGGCGGCAAACCGATCGCGGAAGTGGCACGCGAGTTCGGTCTGGATGAAGCGAACATCATCAAGCTTGCATCCAATGAGAATCCGCTGGGCATGCCCGAATCCGCCAGGCAGGCGATGCTGGAAGCGATGGCCGATACCGGACGTTATCCCGATGCCAACGGGTTCGACCTGAAGGCGACGATTACCGCCAAATACGATGTGCCGGCCGATTGGATCACGCTGGGCAACGGCAGCAATGACATTCTGGAGTTGTCTGCGCATGCCTTCGTGCAGCCGGGGCAGTCGGTGATTTACGCCCAGTATTCTTTCGCGGTATATCCGCTGGCTACGCAAGCGGTCGGCGGTCGCGCGATTGTAGTGCCCGCCAAAAATTTCGGTCACGACCTGACCGCGATGGCGCAGGCGATTACCGCCGACACGAAGCTGATCTTTATCGCCAATCCGAACAACCCGACCGGCACCTTCATTCCCGCTGCCGACATCGACGCGTTCCTGAAGCGCGTGCCGTCAAATGTCGTCGTGGTGCTGGATGAAGCGTACAACGAATTCCTGGCACCCGAGCTGCAATATGAGTCGATTGCATGGGTGCGGCACTATCCGAATCTGCTGGTGTCGCGCACACTGTCCAAGGCCTACGGCCTGGCGGGCTTGCGCATTGGTTTCGGCATCGCGCAGCCGTCGATCACCGATTTGCTCAATCGCATTCGCCAGCCGTTCAACGTGAATTCTCTGGCGCAAGCCGCTGCGATTGCCGCCTTGAACGACACCGCATTTTTGCACAAGAGCGCCAAGTTGAATGCCGACGGCTATCGTCAGCTGACGCAGGCTTTCGATGCGATGGATCTCGAATATGTGCCGTCGTACGGCAACTTCGTGCTGGTCAAGGTTGGCAACGAAGACAGCGCCGGCGCACGCATCAATCTGGCGTTGCTGAAGCAGGGCGTGATCGTGCGCCCGGTCGGCAATTACGGCTTGCCGCAATGGCTGCGCGTTTCAATTGGTTTGCCGAAAGAGAATGCGGCATTCATTGATGCATTGACAAAGGCGCTTGCCTGACATAACGACCGTGCTCTTCCAGGCAAACGAATGAATGGAAAACCACTCTTTTTGAGCAGCCATCTGTGTTGAAAAAAATTGCAATTTTCGGTGTCGGCCTGATCGGCGGCTCATTTGCGCTGGCACTCAAGAAAGCCGGCGCGGTCGAACGGATTGTCGGTGTCGGGCGCACGGCTGCCACGCTGGCGCGTGCGCAGGAACTCGGCATCATCGATACGGCGAGTACCTCGGTGACCGAGGCGCTGTTGGGTGCTGATCTGGTGCTGATTGCCGCACCGGTCGCGCAAACCGAAGCGATACTGGCGTCGATCAAGCCGCATCTGCAGCCGGGCACTGTCGTCACCGACGCCGGCAGCACCAAGACCGATGTAGTCGCGGCGGCCCGCAAGGCACTCGGTGACAAGATCGCGCAATTCGTGCCGGGACATCCGATTGCCGGACGTGAATTGAATGGGCCGGATGCGGCGATTGTCGATTTGTATGTCGGTAAAAAAGTAGTGCTTGCGCCCTTGCCGGAAAATGCAGCGCGCGATGTCGAACGCGTTGCGCAGGCATGGCAGCAATGCGGCGCAATCATCCACCAGCTGACGCCGGAAAAGCACGACTGCGTGTTCGCTGCGGTTAGTCATTTGCCGCATTTGCTGGCGTATGCACTGGTCGACGATATCGCGAAAAAGCCGCATGCGGATTTGCTGTTTCAGTATGCGGCGAGCGGGTTTCGCGACTTCACGCGGATTGCCGGTTCATCGCCGGAAATGTGGCGCGATATTTCGCTGGCCAATCAGGCGGCGCTGCTGACCGAACTGGATTCGTACATGGCGCAATTGATGCAGCTGCGCAGTGCATTGGCAGCAGGCGACGGACACGCGATTGAAGCGGTGTATGCGAATGCGCAACAAGCACGCCTGAACTGGGTGCGCACCATTGAAACGGCGGAAAAACAAAGTAAAGAAGGCGGCGATTAATGCAGCATTACCCCCATCATCTCGATCTGCAACCGGCGATGCATGCCAAGGGCGTGATTCGTCTGCCGGGCTCCAAGAGCATTTCCAATCGCACTTTGCTGCTGGCCGCGTTGGCCAAAGGCGCCACGCATATTCTGGAGTTGTTGGCATCCGACGACACGCATGTGATGCTGGCTGCGCTGCAAACGCTGGGTGTCAAATGGGAGCAAGTCGGCGAGACGCAGGATTATGTCGTGCACGGTGTCGGCGGCATATTGTCAGTACATCAGGCGGATCTGTTCATGGGAAATGCCGGTACCGCCATTCGCCCGCTGACCGCAGCGCTGGCAGTGATCGGCGGCGAGTACACGCTGCACGGTGTCGCGCGCATGCATGAGCGCCCGATCGGCGATCTGGTCGATGCATTGAATGCGGTCGGCACGCAAATCGAATACACCGGCGTCGCAGGCTATCCGCCTCTGCATATCCGGCGCGGCGACATTCGTGCGCAACGCATGCAGGTGCGCGGCAACGTGTCGAGCCAATTCCTGACCGCGCTCCTGATGGCCGCGCCGTTGATGGCGAAAGCGCAGGCGGTCGTGATCGATGTGGTGGGCGAACTGATTTCCAAACCATATATCGAAATCACGCTGAACTTGATGCGCCGTTTTGGCGTGACGGTGGAGCGCGACGGCTGGCAATCGTTTACGGTGCCGGCCGGCCAGGAGTACCTCAGTCCCGGCACGATACACGTCGAAGGCGATGCCTCGTCGGCGTCGTACTTCCTTGCCGCCGGTGCGATCGCGGGCGGGCCGGTGCGGGTTGAAGGCGTTGGCCGAAACAGCATTCAGGGCGATGTGCGTTTTGTCGAAGCATTGCAGCAGATGGGCGCCACCGTCACGATGGGAGACAATTGGATTGAAGCGCAATCGAACGGCGTATTGAAAGCGATCGATGCCGATTTCAATCACATCCCGGATGCGGCGATGACTATTGCGGTCGCTGCGCTTTATGCCGATGGTCCAAGTATCTTGCGCAATATTGCCAGTTGGCGTGTCAAGGAAACCGACCGCATCGCGGCGATGGCGACCGAATTGCGCAAGCTGGGTGCGATCGTGGAGGAGGGCGCCGATTATTTGCGCGTCACGCCGCCTGCTGAAATCCGCGCTGCGGTCATCGATACCTATGACGATCACCGCATGGCGATGTGCTTTTCGCTCGCGTCGCTGGACGGCAAGGCACGACGCGGCAATACGATGCGGATCAATGATCCGAAATGCGTGGCCAAGACTTTCCCGGATTATTTCGATGCCTTCACAAAAATCGCGCAAAGCAATCTCTTCTGAAGCTGGCTATATGGTGCGCGTTCAATAAATGACCCTATCCCACATCCCTGTTATCACTATCGATGGCCCGACCGCATCCGGCAAAGGAACCGTTGCCCACCGGGTCGCCGACCGGCTGGGTTTTCATTACCTCGATTCCGGCGCGCTGTACCGGCTCACCGCGTTGACCGCATTGCGCAAGGGTACGCCGATGAACGACGAACATGCGCTGGCCAAGATCGCCGCCGCCTTGCCCTGCACGTTTGTAGGTGAGGACATACTATTGGCGCATGAAAATGTCACAGCCGCTATCCGCGCGGAAGAAGTGGGCAATATGGCATCGAAAATTGCCGCGCTGCCAGCGGTGCGCCAAGCCTTGTACAGTCTGCAACTGCATTTTCGCAAGGCGCCTGGGCTGGTTGCCGATGGCCGCGACATGGGAACGGTGATTTTTCCGCACGCCACGCTCAAAATATTTCTTACCGCCAGCGTCGAGGCGCGTGCGCAAAGGCGCTATAAGCAATTGATTGACAAGGGTTTTTCTGCTAATATGCAAGACCTTCTGAAGGATTTGCATGAGCGTGACGCACGCGATTCCAATCGCGCCATTGCCCCGCTTAAGCCCGCGGAAGAGGCGCATTTGCTGAATACATCGAATTTGACCATCGAACAGGCGGTCGAAAAAGTACTTGGCTGGTATGCCGAAGTAAAGAAAGTGCTCTGAATTGGTCAGGGCATTTTTTGCAGCGCAATTGGTGCCCGGTACCGCGCAAGGCTGCCCCGGGTGTTGATGAACCTAACCCGATATCTGCCGCATTCCGCGAACAGAATTGGCTAACCTGTTTAAATCTATGTCTACAGTTTCTACATCCCCTGCATCTGGTATGGAAAGTTTTGCCGCTCTCTTTGAGGAATCGCTGTTGCGTCAGGACATGCGTTCCGGTGAAGTGATTTCGGCTGAAGTCGTTCGTCTCGACCACAATTTCGTGATCGTCAACGCCGGCCT
>CAMLDH010000187.1 GCA_946478765.1 uncultured Oxalobacteraceae bacterium
TGTTCATGTCGATTATCGCCGTGTTCAAACTGGAGTGCCTGAAAATGCAGCATCATGTGAATCATTTCGCTTTGCGCGCAATGCTGTTCGTCACGGCAACTCAGCAAGCTTATGCGCAGCTACAGGCGCTACGTGCTGCGTAAGGTCAGTTATTAACGCACCTTTGCCCGGCGTTCCTCAAGCGCCATCTGATACCGGATGGTCCAAAGAAGGCCGCTTGGTCGAGGTATTGTCGAGCCTGACCATTGACCGTGTGTGCGGCATCGTGATCACTGACAGCAATCTTGCAAGGCTGCTTGGGCTAGATACATCACGCGTGAACGAATATGCGCGCGACCACCATATTCCACAACTAGAACCGGCATGGCGCGACACAATGTCGCAACCCATTGATTTTAAAGATGTTCTTAAAGATCCGCACTTTTTACATGCAGATTCCAGAGCAAGTGAAGGCGCCAGCCAAGTCATTGATTTTAAAGGTGATCTTAAAGAATCCAAGCGCGGCACCCACCGTAAATATGAAGCCATTGCCTACGATCTGAACAGCGCAGTTAATTTGCTGGAGGCAACTTCCCGGTTAAGTTCAGCGGCTCCGCGTCACGATCTGAATCTGAAGGTGCCTGCGAACCCGTTGTACGGGTCGGCCCAGGACCAGAGGAAGGCGGAAAGGTGAAAATACCTACTGAAAGCTCGTTTTAAGCCTCGTTGAGGCTTAAATTGACCAAGGCTACGCCCGTTCTTTCAAACGAGCCTCCAGCGCGCTTTCAAACGTCGGCAGGATCTTTTTGCCGATGAACCCATAAAACTCTGTTTCAACGGCTTTGCTCTTGATGCCATCTTTCTTCCAGAATCCGAATAACAACGTGTTTGATGACAGCACCTCGGAAAAATCGGCATTCAGTTGAGTACGTTCGTCGTCCGACAGCTGCGCATAGTAGCTCCGAATTTTTTCCCGGCGTTCTTGCATCAACTGGGTTCGAATCTGCTCCTGCTCAGTTGCCGCATTTGCTACCAATTTTTTCTTGTTTTCGGATTCACGCTTAGCTAAGTCAAAAGCGCTTTCTGCCACGTTGATGTCCCCATCTTTGACAACCTTCAGGAAGTAGGGCGCAATCTTTCCTTGCCGGACCTTGCCTTCAGTGTAACGCTTTTCAACGTACTGCATGACCGCGACGATACGGTCCTCCGAATGAGTCACCATCACTTCTTTTGCCTGTTTCTCGGTCAGGCAAAAATATTCCTGCAGCTTGGTAAGGATTGCGACGTTGAACGTATGGGGTGCCTCCATCGGAAGAGTAGCTTGTGCATTGTCCTGAATGGTGAACTTCAAGCCAACTACTCTACGTTTCTCTTTCTTCATCTCGACATCAATCTTGATGTCGGACACAGTATTGACTTCCTTAAGCGCCGGTTTAATGACTGCCTTGTTGAGCACTTTAAAATCGTCGTACGAGCTGTTTTCACCCACGCCGATCAGATCCCGGAACAGCTCCACTGAGAAAATCGGCGTCTGGTTGATCCCCCTGTAGCGCACACAGTTTTCATAGAGTGCAAGGGCATGCCCGCTTGAAAAACTGCTGAGAATGAGAATATTGAGAGGAGCATAGTATTCGGGGTTATACAGTTTCTCACGCAAGTGAGGGCTATAGGCATAGCTACAGATGCCGTCCTTGATGGTGGCACTCGCCAACGCAGTACTTACACCCCATTCAGTCTTACCACGCTCATCGATAATGTTCCAATTGAGCTTTGTCGTGACCATATCCTCAAGGGCGTCTTTAAGGTAGCCGACATTTTTGCTATTAAATCCCGAGAGTCCCATCAGATCACGAACAGTGATCGAGTGCGTCACGGCCCTGACATCAGGAAGTTCTTCGTATGCATTCGATAGCAGGACATTCCACACCTTCCTCTGCAAGCACGAAATATCGTTCTTAATGTGGATCGCGCCAATGTTCTTTTTTACTACTTCTAACGCCTGTGTCCTGCTCATGAATAGGCCTCTTAACGCCATTAGGTTGCGTCATACTATAACAAAAGTTATTTACTAACAACTTTTAATCATCAAGCTTATAGCAAGAAACAGACAAACAAACAAGCGGTGCGACAGCACCGTGCCTTTACGGGTTTCCGGGGTTAACAAGGTTTTTGTTTGTTTGTTTTTTAGTAAACAAAACAAACAACGTTTACAGCACCTCAAACCCTTACTGGATAAGGCTTTCCGGCCGATAAGGGGTACGTTTATGGGGGAAGGGTGAACTCTTATGGGGCTGAGGTGAAAAGTTGTGGGGTTAACCATTTTTGGAAAGGTTAATGCTTATGGGGCGTAGGTGAACGTATATGGGGGAATGGTGAAAGCTTATGGGGAATAGTGAATATCTATGGGGTGGTGGCTTCAAAGGTGAACGTTTATGGGGTGGAAGCCCATAAAAAAGTTGGATATCTGTCTATTTTGATAGCCGCCGAGTCACATTGCCTCCGGCTCAAGATCGATAGGTGAAAAGATATGGGGACAGGCTGCAGAATCACTTTTTTTGACTTTCGTTTGCTTAAACTTTTGAGCATTGCCATAATGCACCATAGGGCATAAGGATAAGCCCAGAGTCCACTAAAAAGCGAGGTTACCAATGAACCAAAATCTACCGATTTACGATGTTCCCAAGTATCCGGGCAATGTAGCTGGCGGCGCGTTCGCTGTCCCGCTGGCCACCCGTTCCAATGCGCAGAAGCTCGATCTACGCGATCTTCCGAACCCTCCTGCTCATCTTGAGCGCCAAGGCTACAAGCCTCGGTAATCGTATTCAAGGAACATTCCATGGCTACGTCAACTGCCGAGCACGTTCACGACGACCAAGAAGTATTCACGTTTTGCGGGTATATCCAGGGGGATACTGTTGCCCAACTAAAAACTGGCTTTGTCGTCGCAAAGACGCCGCAAGATGCCATTACTGCGATGCGCGACTGTGGTTTCATCATCACGGCATTATCCTCCCTGGCTGAAGTACGCCAGATGATTCACATCCTCGACAAAATCGCGCAGAAAGACCCAGGGGTTGAAGCAACGGAGTTTCTTGATGCTTATCCGGAAAAAGCTACACAGTATCCAGATGGAAGCGTTTTTTGCTTCACCGGGCATGTCGTCAGCACTGAAGGCACTCTCAAAACCGGTTTCATTGTTGCAAGCGATATTCACTTCGTGACTGATTACCTTCACGGGCTTGGCTTCGTGGTGGAGTCTGCAACATCTCTTGCCGATCTGCGGCGGGTCATGGCCGAAATGCAATTGATCGCGCGCGAGGATCCCGATATAGAGCACTCGCACTTCATCAATTTCAAAGCCGCCGTGTGAAATGAGTGTCAATAAACGCTGCTTTACTGACAGCATCATTTGTTGACATACATGGTATTTTTGCGTATTGTTGGGTAAATATTGTATAACGAAAGTCAATAAAAAATTATGACGTCCCCTCGTGATCCACAATACGTGCTCGATCTGGGAAGATTGCAGTTCTACAAGAAATATTTCGGCCTTTTGCTGTGGACTCTCATTATCGCAATTGTTGTGATTGGTGTTCTGGTCGCGGCTTTTGTTGTAGTGAAGAATCAACGCGTCGAGCGTGAATATTTTTCCGTTGATGCGCACGGCCGTCTCACGTCGATCATCCCGCTGACCCAGCCATACGTTTCTCAGTCCAAACTTCTTAGTTGGGCTGCAGAATGTGTCACAGCGGCAAATACCTATGATTTCGTGAATTATCAAAAGCAGTTTCAGAACAATGCCTTGTGCTTCACCAAAGAAGGCTGGGAACAGTTCATGACGGCTGTTGAGCGTTCCGGGACTCTCGAAACCGTTCGTAATCAACGATTGGTCGCCTCTGCAGTTTCCCAGGGAGCGGCAGTTGTCACCAAGGAAGGAATTCGCCGTGGGGCATATACCTGGGAGATAGAACTGCCGATATTGGTGACGTATCAAGGCGGACAAGCTGGTCGCACGATGATCAGTCAGAAATTATTGGTGACGTTGCTGGTTTCCCGCGTGCCGACATTTGAGAATGAAAATGGCGTCGGTATTGCCCAATACGTAGGTAAGGAGAAGTCGTGATGCGCAACGTCAAAGCATTTCGATTGGTGTTGGCGGTGTGCTCTCTCTCGCTTATGTTGGCTTGCGAGGCTGGTGCCCAACAAACCGGGCAAATACCTCCACCCGGTACGTCTATGCCCAACCTGCCGAAACTGCCGAACGTGAATCAAAAAGCGTTTGAACAAGTGACGGAAGAGGCTGCCCCCTTAAGTCCTGAACAAATCAAAACGCTACGCAGGCTTATCGATGATGCCGAGCGAGCAGCTGCGGCTCCGCCTCGTTTTGTGCAAAAGCCAGTCTCCAGTTCGGTGACTATATCGCTGTTGCCTGGTGCTACTCCTCCAGTAGTGCGACTGGGGGCGAATTTTGTGACGAATGTTTTGTTTGTTGATCAGGCCGGCAACCCTTTACTCGTTGATGAGGTAGATCCTAGCGCGGCCTCGGTATTCAACGTTACATGGAGCCAGAAGTCAAAAGGGCAACAAGGGTCCAACGTGATCAAGCTCTCGCCAAAAAGTACTTATGCCATGGGGAATATCTCGATCACGCTGGATGGCGTTATGACGCCGGTTTCCATTATGTTAGTCAGTGGTCAGAAAGAAGTTGATTACCGCGTTGATGCACGTGTAAAAGGTGTGGGTATAGCGGGCAAATCAGCAGGCGGATCAGTCTTGCCAGAAGGTGCAAATCCAGTAATGCAAGGGATGCTGGAAGGCGTTGCCCCAGATGGTGCTCGCACGCTCATTTCATCCAGCCCAGAAGTGCATGCCTGGGAGTTCCGCAATCGCTTTTATGTGCGCACGAACTATACCTTGCTCTCGCCTGCTTTTATGGGGGTTCAGAAGAGTGCGGATGGTACTGCCGTGTACGAGATTCCCCCGACACCGGTACTGGTGGCGCTTTCTGGTGGCAGCACGAGCACGGTCCAGATCAACCTGAGTGGATACTGAAGTCATGACAAACCGTTTTGGCAATATCAAGGAGCAGCTAAGCGACGGAAGCACCCGGATCCGGTTCTTCGGAGGCCTGGCAGTGATTGTGCTCGCGTCAATCGTCGGCTATGTCTCTTTGCGTACCTCTGTATCGACCACGGCATCTGGTACTGCAAGCCAAGTGCCGCCGGCCCCAAACGTCGCTGGTCAACGACAGCATACGGATAACGGGGTACCTCAGGCTACGCCTGTCTACGACAAATTGATCGAGAAAGAGAATGCAACAGCCGCCGCAAACGCAAAAGAGACCGGCGACAGCGCGGTTCCTGTATTGCGGGCTGGCGTTGGACAGAAGGCGGATGCTCCTGCCGCAGCGGCTCCAGCGCCTGCGCAACCAGCCGCGGCATCATCTCAAGCCGATGCGGCGGCGGCTCAACAACGCTATCAGGAAGAGCTGAGACGCCATCAAGAGGCAGTTGTGGCTAAGGCCACCTCGATGAAAAGCCAGGTCAACCTGCTGATCGCGTCATGGCAGCCTAAGGATCATGTAACGCTGACAGTGCGGGAAGTTGCAAAGGATCCGTCGCCTGCGTCGGCAGGCGGTACCAGTTCATCAGCTAGCACGGGAGGGACGTCATCACCAGCGTCTCCGGCGTCACCAGAACGCGCGATAGCGAAGGCTGGGGATACTTTCTATGTCAACCGAGAGACCGTGGTGAATGGCGGTGGGAATCCTATCGTTACAGCTGTCATACAGAATGGTGCGCTGAAGGGCACGAGAATAATTGGCAAGGTGGAGTTGCCGGAAAATGCGGAAAGCGGTGTGTTGAAGTTTACGACCGCAAATGTCCCTGAATATGCCAACAGCCAGGCGATCAATGCGATCGCAATCGATCCGGGGTTCATTGAGGTCGACCATCACTATCTCATGCGTTATGCAGCAATTTTCGGATCCTCATTTTTGTCCGGATTTGGAGAAGGACTTTTAAAGGGCGGTCAGCAGCAGCAGACCATTGCATCTCAGTCCGGCATAGTGATCCAGACGGATCCGTACTCGACCAAACAGCTTGTTCAGATTGGCATCGGAAACATGGGAAAGACAGCTGGAACGAATTTGGGCGGCATTGTCAATCGTCCGCCGACTGTCAAAGTCAATGATGCCGGCGATGGTAGTGGCTTCGGAATAATTTTAATGAGTGACATGGTGCTGAAATAACTTGGGGGAAGAATTATGGATAACGTACATCGGTTATTAAATCAAGACGATGTGCTCGGTGATGAAGAAGAGCTTTCGCCGAGTGCATTTCCTCCGGAGGGAGCGCCTGATGATGAGGTGAAGATTAAGAAGAAGTCAGGCCTCATGCCAATGATAGGTGGCATCGCGATCGCAGTCGCCATGGTCGGGATTTTTGGCTGGAAAATCCTTTCGCCATATTTGAATCGTGGGAAGCAAGTGGATGCCTTCGAGCCGATCTCGGCCAATATGATGTCAGAGAGACCGCGAGAAGTCGCACCGAGTCCTATAGATCCCATGAATCAACATAGTAGCGCGGCACCGCACCAGGGCGCGATGCCGATGCCGGATGAGCCAGCACCAGGCCAAATTCAGCCTGCAGCTCAGCAGCCAATGGTAGGTCAATCGCAGCAGGCACCTCTATTGGAACCGGGTGGTACGCCGAGGTCGACTGCGCTGGTGCCGCAAGCACAGCCGGTAGCGAATGCCGGGCCGGCCGTCCAGATCTCGCCGGTAGCAGCTCCTGCGTCAGTCCAGCAAGCCCCGGTTGCTAACGACGAATTGATGCGAGTCAATCGACGCATTGACGAGCTGCAGAAGAGCATCGCTTCGATTCAGGATGCAGTGAACAAGCTTACGCTCACGGTCAACAGTGCATCTCAGAAGCCGGTGAATATCGCCGCAAAACCGGTTGTTGCGGCACCCGTAACTGCAGCTGCGAAAGTTGCTCCGAAACCGGTAGCGCTGGCGACGCCCAAGGTTACTGCTGCGAAGCCGAAAATTGTCGCAACCCCCGTTGAGCGCGAGTCGGCTCCGATTGCGGAAAAGGCGGATTTGACATCTCCACGCGCCGATGTGGCGCAAAGGCCTAATCTGAAGGCCGTGCTGGATGGTCGGGCATGGTTCCAGACAAAAAGCGGAGAGAGCATTACGGTTACCCCGGGCGAAGAAGTACCCGGTATAGGCATCGTAAAGTCCATCGATATCGACCGCGGCGAAGTGCGCTTCGCTAACGGTGTTGTAATCCGCTAACAGAGCCATAGGATGATCGACGCCTCGACCATGCTCGGAAGCTTCATGCAGTCCTTCCCAGGCTTAGAGACTCTGCTCAACCTTTTTGTTGCGATGGTTGGGGTTCTCTTTACCGGGATGGCGTTGTTTAAGTTTATTGAGATAGGTCGTTTTGGTGATCAACCAGGTGGCACACGGTGGATTACGCCGGCCATGTACTTGTTGTCCGGTACCGCCTTATGGAATTTTAGTTCCAGCGTCGATAC
>CAMLDH010000188.1 GCA_946478765.1 uncultured Oxalobacteraceae bacterium
CCGCGATCCCGAACTTCGGCAAGAAGTCGATCGACGAGGTCATCGAGACCCTGTCCCAGCGCGGGCTGGGGCTCCGGACCGACTAGGATCCATCGCCGTGCGCCACCAGAAGACACGACACAAGCTCTCGCGCACCTCCGCGCACAGGAAGTCGCTGCTGGCGAACCTGTGCGTCGAGGTGATCGACCACGAGCGCATCAAGACCTCCGAGGCGAAGGCCAAGGCGGTCAAGCCGGAGCTCGAGAAGCTGATCACGCTCGCCAAGCGGGGTGACCTGCATGCCCGCCGCCAGGCGATCTCGACGCTGCAGCACCCCGACAAGGGCGTTATCTACAAGCTCTTCGAGGAGATCGCTCCGCGCTACACGGAGCGTCCGGGTGGCTACACTTTCAATTCGGTCTTGCCAAAGTAGTTGCTGCTATCTTCCGTAAGAAGTGGCGAAAGCGTACGCGTATTGGCATCGTTCCAGTTACCGAGGGCGAAGATCCGGTTCTTCAACGTATAGTTGTTCTGGTGATAGCCGAACGTCAGGGCATGCGCATCACCCGCGCTTGGGGTATAGGTGGATTGCAATTCGAACGTATTCCAGCCGGTGCCATCGCCTACGGTGTCGGTCCCCTTCTGCACGCTACTTGCGAGCGGATCGGAAACACCGGACTGTCGTGTCGTATTGGTCAA
This sequence comes from uncultured Oxalobacteraceae bacterium, assembly GCA_946478765.1. Next base: position 679 of record CAMLDH010000188.1, read on the forward strand.
CACCTGATACGTCGACAGTTGCACCGAATAATTCCAACCGGTCTTGTTGCGCGTGCGCAGGCGGCCGCCGAACTGCGCATGCTCCTCCTGTCCCTTTTGCGGCAGCATGTCGGGAAGGTTGTAGCGAACGCCGCCGATATTGACCGGTGTCGTCGCTGCGCCCTTCCAGACTTCCGTCGCAGTCGTCGCATCGTGCAGCAGCGTCTGGTTGTAGACGCGGTAATCGTTGCGCCAGTGCGCATACAGCGTATCGGCCTGCAGCGTCGGCGTGACGTCAACCGTCAGCTTGATCTTGGCCTGCTCTTGCGCGCCCGTCTGCATATTGATCGCGCCGACTGTGACGCGCGCAGCGCCGCTTGGATCGGTATCGGCAATCGCCCCACTCACCACCGGGAGCCCGGCCACGCCGCCCGCTGCGGCGATTGCCGTCGCATAGCCCATCGGTTGCGACGAATACGCCATGCGGTTGAGCCCGACCGCAAGCGCCAGTTGCCCCCACCGATTGGCGAGGTAGGCATTTTCCTGATCATTGCTGTCATCCCGCTTGAGTCCGTAGTCGTCATGCGTCTGACGATGGACCTCGATGCTGCTCGATGCTTCCAGTTGCTTCGGTGCACGCGTCGTGATCGCGACGGTGGTGCCGATTGAATTGCCGGGATAGATCGCTGAAAACGGACCGTAGAGAACATCGACGCGCGCCACCTCTTGCGGTGCGACGATGCTCCAGCGCGGCGCATCGAAACGGCCGAGAAAATTGGCGATCAGGTAGCCATCGACATATGCCAATCCGCGCGCCGGCTGGGTCGATCCGAATGAGCGCCCGCCCAGATTGGCATTGCGGTCGCCGATAAAGCGCTTCCTGACCGTGGTGTTCGGCGCATAGGTCAAGGCGTCCTCGGTATTGAGAAAGCGTTGTGCATCCAGCATCTCGCGCGTGGCCGAGAAGGTCGATGCCGGCAAATTCGGATCGAGCGGCGAACGTGTCGCCGTGATCACCACGGGCTCCAGCATCTTGTCGGTTGCCACACCTTGTGCAAAACAGCAAGTCGCGAAAAACGGTGCGATCGCCCATGCAAAAAGCCGACATTGCCGCGTCCGGCGAGGCGGAATTCTGATGGTTTTCAGCACGGCGTTTTCCCCCTCCTTTGGTAACCTTGCAGGATAACGAAAACCCGATGCCAAAGGAATGCGACATAGTGTCGCACCCACGTGTTTGAGAGCAGGCCCGCGCGCGCAAGTCGCTATAATCGCATGATGATTTTTTCCATTTTTTCCACTCTCTTCCGGGTACCGCCGCAGAACGAAACGCTACGCACGATTGCACTGATGCGCCTGATTGCGCTCGCGGGGCAATTGCTGGGGGTTGCGCGTGCCGGGTTCTGGCTGGACATCGACTTGCCGCTCTTGCCTCTGTACGGCGCCATCACGGTTCTCGCCGCATTCAATGGCTGGACATGGCGCCGGATGCAGCGCGCACATCCGGCAGGAGACAACGAACTATTCGTCCAGCTCCTGGCCGATGTCATGACCTTGTCCGCGCTGCTTTATTTTTCGGGCGGCGCCACCAATCCCTTCGTGTCTTTCTACCTGCCGGCACTCGCCGTCGCAGCCGCGATTCTGCCCTGGCGCTACGCTGCCGCACTCGCCATCATTGCGGTTGCCAGCTATTCGATGATGACATCCGTTTATATCCCGCTCCACATCATGGACCCCGATCAGGCCGTGACCTATCATCTGGCCGGCATGTGGGCCAACTTCGCCGTTTCGGCGGGACTGATCACCTGGTTCGTCGCGCACATGTCGAAAGCGCTGCGCGAGCGCGATAGTCAGTTGTCGGCGGCGCGCGAACAAGGCTTGCAAAGCGAACGCATGATCGCCCTCGGCACCCAGGCGGCCAGTGCCGCGCATGAAATGGGGACGCCGCTTTCCACGGTAGCCGTCATCGCCGGCGAGCTGCGGCATGAAGCAAAGCGCGACCCGGCGCTTGCCGCGTACAACGACGACCTGGCCGCCATCGAAGCGGAAATTGCCGTGTGCAAGGCGGCACTTGATCGCATGGGGATGCAGGCGCGACTCGAAAATGCCGCAACCGACTCCGATACCGTGCTCGTCGCCGCATGGCTGGAACAATTTGTCGAGAAATGGCGATTGCGCCATCCCACAGCGGCGCTGCAGATCGCGCCGCCAGTCGGCGATGCCCGCATCGCCAATTCGCGCGCCATCGGCCTGATTCTCCTGACGCTGCTGGACAACGCAGCATGCGCCGCAAGCGATGCGGATAAGCCGCTCGTACTGTCTCTGATTGTCGATCGATATGGCGTTGCGATCCGGGTCGAGGATGACGGCCGCGGCATCGACGCCGACTTGCAGAAGAGATTAGGTTACGAACCGGTCAAGAGTACGACCGGCGGACAGGGCATCGGCCTGATGCTGGCGTTTGCGACGGCGCGGCAAATCGGTGCAGCGATTGAACTCGTATCGCAACCGCACCACGGCACCTCCGCCACCGTCAGGATACCGTTCGCATGAAGCCGCACTTTCTCATTCTTGACGATAACGAGGTGTTCGCAGCCACGCTTGCACGCTCGCTTGCGCGTCGAGGTTTCGATGCGGCGGTGACGCACACCGGACAGGCGGCGCTCGATGCCGCAACCCGGATCGCGTTCGATTATGTGACGATCGATTTGCATCTGGCGCAGGATTCCGGACTGCAGTGGATCGCACGTGTGCGCCAGGCGTTGCCGCACGCGCGATTACTGGTGTTGACCGGCTATGCGAGCATCGCGACCACCGTGCAGGCAATTAAACTTGGCGCAGACGATTACCTGGCGAAGCCGGCGAACGTGGATTCGATTCTCTCCGCGTTGAAAGTTGATTCGTGCGACGCATCGGCTCGCCCCGCAATCGAGGTGCCTGTGCCGCTCACGGTAGATCGGTTGGAGTGGGAACATATCCAGCGCATATTGGCTGAACATCACGGCAATATCTCATCCACGGCCCGCGCATTGAACATGCATCGAAGAACCTTGCAGCGCAAACTCGGCAAGAAGCCGGTTCTGAAATAAAATCGTCAGGCCTGTCTTCATGTGCGTTGCGCCGCACGAAACGAGCATCTGAACATTCTCAATGCCACGCTTTTTTTCAAGACTGATTGAGAAATAGCAATCGGAATAATGGGTATTTAATTTACGATAGCGTCGGAGTTGCATAACCGTTGCCACCGTCTTGCGGATCAATACCGATGACTCGAATCCATACGCATTACGACAATCTGAAGGTCGCGCGCAATGCACCATCGGAAGTCATCCGCGCGGCTTACAGAACGCTGTCGAAAAAATATCACCCCGATCACAATCCCGATAATCCCGATGCCATGCGCATCATCCAGATGATCAATGCGGCATATGAAGTGCTGTCGGATCCGGCCAAACGCGCGGAGCACGATAAATGGATATCGATAACCGAAGCAAAAAACGCTGTACGCACAGCAAATTTGAACGTCTTCGGCAACCGCCCTCATCGCAGCGCCACAAGCAAGCCGCATCGCAAAATGCCTTTTGATATTCACCTGTTGCAGGGCAAGGCAAGGGCTAAAACCTTAAGCACGGCGCAGAAGCTATGGCTGATGGTCGGTCATTTTTCGAAATATTTATCCGGAAAAGTGTAAGCCGACGCACGCTGAAGTGGTGCATGGCCGGTGCTGGATATCCGTTAAAAATTCCCCCGTTCCATGTTTCCTGTCTCGTCTGAAATCCATTGACCCAGCGCAATTACAAGGTCTTGCATCCCGCTCCGGTCAGAGAGCATTGTTCTGGGGCCCACATTGCGATGCGCCTTTCTGACTGCCTCCGGGAACACAGTCAGGGGAACTCGTCGTTTTGTCTTCGCCCTCTGACGTGACGTCGACATCGACCGGCGCCGTCGCAGCCGAGAGGATAGTGAAGGCAGGCGCCGTGAAGACGCCTCCGCCGATCGTGCCCATGCTTCCGATTGCGATCTGCTGCGGCGACAAAGGCGTCGCGACAATGGCGTTGATGTCCGCCGTCGTCACGGTGGCATTGGGCAGCGCATAATTGCCAGCGTCGGCGCCGCCGAGTGATAGCCCGGTGATGAACACCGTCTTGCCCACGCCGGGATTGGCATCCGCAAAATTGCCGGCAGCGGTGGCGACGCTCAGGCTGTCGCCCGCGATGATGCCGGTGAAGGCGGCGCCGGAGGTGTTCAATGTTGCCGCCGTCGTGCCGTCATAGGTCTTGTTCGCCGCCGTGATGCCGGTAATCGCCGAGATCGCCGCCTTGGCGATGTCGGCGGTGGTCGTGGCGGTAGTAGCCGCAAGCGTATAGTTGCCCGCATCGGCGCCGCCGTGCGCCAGGCCGGTGATGTTCACCGTCTTGCCCGTCCCCGCGTTCTTGTCGGTGAAGACGCCGGTAGCGGTGGCGACGGTGAGCTTGTCACCCGCGATCATGCCGGTGAAGGCGGCATTGGCCGTGTTCAGCGTTGCCGCTGTCGTGCCGTCATAGGTTTTGTTCGCCGTGATGCCAGTGATACCGGTGAGGGTGGCTTTGTTGACGGTCAACGCGCCGTTCGCATAGACGATGTCGTAACTGCCGGACGACAGGCCGGAGGCGGTGATCGTATAGCTTCCAGCGTTCCGCGCGCCTTGCGCGGTGCCGCCGAAGTTCAACGCGCCGGCAAGGACGCCGGCGTTGTCTCCAGAGGCGAAACCGGCATAGGTAACGCCATTGCCGCCCGAGAATACCTGCCCGTCATAGGTCTTGCTTGCGTTGTTCGCCGTGACAGTGAGCGAGGCCTTGTTGATGGCGAGCGCACCGTTCGCATAGGCGATATTGTAATTACCGGAAGACAGGCCGGAAGCGGTAATCGTGTAGTTCCCGGCAGTCACCGCGCCCTGTGCCGTGCCGCCGAAGCTCAACGCGCCGGCAAGGACGCCGGCGTTGTCTCCAGAGGCGAAACCGGCATAGGTAACGCCATTGCCGCCCGAGAATACCTGCCCGTCATAGGTCTTGCTTGCGTTGTTCGCCGTGACGGTAAGCGCCGCCTTGCCGACCGCGAGCGCGCCATCTGCGTAGGTGATGTTGTAATTGCCTGAAGACAGACCGGATGCGGTGAGCGTGTAGCTACCCGCATTCACGGCGCCCTGCGCCGTGCCGCCGAAGCTCGCCGTACCGGACAGGACGGCGGCGGTTTCGCCATTGACGAAGCCGGCATAGGTAAGGCCATTGCCGCCCGAGAATGCCAGTCCGTCGTAGGTCTTGCTCGCATTGCTTGCCGTGACAGTGAGCGCCGCCTTGTTGATGGTGAGCGCGCCACTGCCATAATCGGCATACACGGTGCGGCCAATATTGTCGGTGACAGACAGCACATTGGCGGTGCCATAGGCATAGGTTCCGGCATTGGTCGCCGCCGCAATCGCACTGCCCCAGGCGAGAGTGACATTGCTCGTCCCAACGCCATCGAGCGTGATGCCGCTCAAGGAAGGGTTGGCATCGCCATAGGTCTTGCTCAGATTGGTGTTTGACAGGCGGACATAGTCGTCATAGGCCGTGCTGTCCAGCGCACGTAGCGTCATATAACCGTTATTGCCGCCGCTGTTCGACTTGCCCCAGACAGTGGCGAAATTCCAACCGGCATCGATGAAGGTGAAGGGATTTTTCATCTGTGCCGTGGTTAGAGCGGTGGCGCCGCAGGTACCGGTGGAAGTGGTGCCGCAGCCAACGTTCAGACCTGTGGTAGCTGTATCCCAATAACTGTTGCTGACAGTCGTGCCGTTGTTGACGAAGCCGATCAGTCCGCCGACATTGTTGGTGCCAGCGCCTGTCACCAAACCCGCCGCATAGGTGTTACTGACTGTGCCGCTGTTGTGGAACCCGATTAATCCACCCACACTATTGGTGCCGGAAACCTGTCCGGTGGCGTAGGAATTGGCGATTGTGCCGCCATTCAGATAGCCGACCAGACCGCCCACCTGAGAGTTGGCGTCAGAAGCCGTGACGTTGCCCGTCGCATAGGTGTTACTCACTGTGCCGGTATTGTGGAACCCGATTAATCCACCCACATTACTGATGCCGGAAACCTGTCCGGTGGCGTAGGAATTGGCGATTGTGCCGCCATTCAGATAGCCGACCAGACCGCCCACCTGAGAGTTGGCGTCAGAAGCCGTGACGTTGCCCGTCGCATAGGTGTAACTAACCGTGCCGCCCTGATTGACCCCTAACAATCCGCCCGTCAAGGATTGGCCGCTGACGGAACCGGTCGCATAAGATTTGGTGATTGCCCCGAAGTTCTTGCCCACCAGTCCGCCAACATGGTCGATCCCACTGACGGAACCCGTCGCATAAGAACCACTGATGGTGCCGTCCCCTACCCCTGCAAGCAGGCCGACACGGCTACTGCCGACAACAGAACCGCCGCTGAGCCTGACATTTCTCACCTCGCTGCCACTGCCGGCCCAGCCGAACAATCCGACATAATTGGTTGCGGGACGATTGATGGCAAGGCCCGTGATCACATGCCCCAGCCCATCGAAGGTGGCGGTAAACCGAGTGGCCGAAGTGTTCGTGCTGTTGTCGCCGATAGAGGTGAAACCCGCGCCAGCGTTCCAGGCACTGGTGGCGGAGGCGTCGATATCCGCCCCCAGCACATACTTGCCGGACAGGTTGCCTTTGATCCCCTGCAGCGTGCCGTCATTGCTGCTGCCGGCAGCGCCAAGGCTGGTGACGATGGTGTAGTTGGCAACCGCACCATCGCTGCCGAGCTTGGTCGAGAAGCTGCCGGTCGACGCCAGATTGACGGGCGCGTTGACCGTATAGGTGGCGCTG
>CAMLDH010000189.1 GCA_946478765.1 uncultured Oxalobacteraceae bacterium
GCGGAGTTCAGACGATGACAAGCCGCGTTCACGACCTGTCATCATGGATTTCTAAGATCGGATCAGGCCGCCACGCGGAAGCGCGACACCGAGTTCTTGAGCTCTTCCGCCAGTCGGGACAATTCGCGAATGGAGTGCGCAGTCTGCTGCGTGCCCTCCTGGGTTTGCTCCGTCACCGTCAAAATATTCTGGATATTTTGCGCCACGCCATTGGCGGACGTGGCTTGCTGTTCGGTTGCGGCAGAGATGCCTTGAATCAGTTCCGCCAGCCGGTTCGACACGCGGCGGATATCGGACAGCGCCGCACCGGCCGCATCGGATAGTTTTGCACCCTCGACCACGCCCTGGGTCGATTTTTCCATCGCAGCGACCGCATCGTGGGTATCGGTCTGAATCGTACGCACCAGCGCGCCGATCTGCTTGGTCGCCTCGCCGGAGCGTTCCGCCAGGCGCTGCACCTCTTCCGCCACCACCGAGAATCCGCGTCCCGCTTCGCCAGCGGAGGCGGCTTGAATCGCCGCGTTCAACGCCAGCACGTTGGTTTGTTCGGTAATGTCGGAAATCAGTTCGGTGATCTCGCCAATCTCCTGCGACGATTCACCGAGCCGCTTGATGCGTTTCGAGGTTTCCTGGATCTGTTCGCGAATCTCGTTCATGCCCTTGATCGCGTTTTCCACCGCTTTCGCGCCCTCTTCCGCCGCCGACACCGACTGACGCGCCACATCGGCCGATTCGTTCGCGGATTTGGAGACGTCGGTAATCTGCACCGCCATCTCGAGCACGGCCTGACCGGTTTCCTGAATCTCGCGCGATTGCTTTTGCGACGCGGCGAGCAGTTCGGTCGAAATATTTTGCGCCTGGTTAGATGCAGAGGTAACTTGCTCCGCTGTATTCGTTACGCGTCCCACCAGTCCGCGCAACTCTTCCACCGTGTAATTGACCGAGTCGGCAATCGCGCCGGTAATGTCCTCCGACACCGTCGCCTGCACCGTCAAGTCACCGTCCGCCACTTCCTGCAATTCGTTCATCAGGCGCAAAATCGCGGCCTGGTTCTGGTCATTGGCAGCCTTCGCCGCCTCCTCCTGCTTTTGCGCCTGCAGCCGCTGCTCGTCCGCTTCCTGGCGGCGCATGTCCGCGTCCTTGGTCCGGTTGCGGCCATCCTGCAGCAGCACCAGTGCAATGCCGATGGCGGCGACCAGCGCGGTGAGCGCTGAGGCAATCATCAGCCAGAATATCCAGTTCAACGAATCCTGTTCTGCACGATAGGTCTTTTGCAGCGTGGTCAAACGCTGCTTCAGCGTTTCGTTTTCAGTAAATATCAATTGCTCGGATTGTTTAGCCGCAATAAAGTTTTGCAGGTTACCGAGAATGCCAGCAACCGCTTGTTGGTATTCACTGAACGTGCTTTGCAGCTCGGTCAATTTGTCACGCGTATCCTGATCCTTGGTCGCGCTCAGACGCAACACATCGCTGCCGCTCAAAAAACCTTCCGTGATATCGCGAAAAGTATTGGTGTCCTTGCCCAGCAAGAACGCGGTTTCCGGGTTCACGCCTTCGGATGTCAGAAATTCATTTGCGCTGCGCCCCAGACGCTGCGTCAACATCACGAGCTGACCGGCAGCGGAAATCTCGCGCGGCAATGCGCCGCCTTGCGCCTTCAGTGTGGAAATCTGCTCCGTCAACTCCAACAGGACCGGAGAAAGCGTATTGAGTTTTTGCAGCGTGGCGCCGAAGCCCGTCAATTCTTTTTTCAATTTCAGGATAGTCTCGGCTGCCTTATCCGAGTTGCCCCACACCTTTTGGGTCTCTTTCAACTGCCCTTCCATCTGCGAATTCGGCGTATCGATTTCGCGCCCCTGGTAGTTACCGCCCTTTACCAACACCGCGAGATCGCGGTTGAACTCCTTGCGGCTTTCTTCCAATTGCTTGAATGCCTCCAGGTTACCTTGAATCGCGTTAGGCGCCGCCTTGCCGATACGCTGCGAGTGCATCAGCGCGTCACCGGCAATCTGCGTCTGGGTCGAGGCAAGAATCGAATAATTCGAATTGAGCCACACGAACCCGGCGCCGAATACCAGCGATCCACCCAGCAGCATCAGCAGAATGCGAACCTGTTGTTGCAGAGGGAGCTTGCCGATAATGGGCAAGCGGATATCGCTGCTATTTTGCAGTACGTCGCCGATCAAGGTTGCGTTCGGATTAGGGCCGGACAAAGTGTTTGCAAAGGATCTTGCTGGCGTTCCCGTTGGCGCCGTTTCATTCGGCGCCAGCACCGTATTTGCCGCTTCCATCCTGGCATTGGAAAAGCCCAGCTCGCTGCCTGCGCCGGCATCGCCGCCGCCCGCGAGTGCTGCCTTGCCTCCCTTGGAAAATAACGGTAATTTAAACGCCATACTAAGTCTCCCTAATTCTAATTATGGTCAGTCTGATCGTGCAGACTGCTCGGGTCATAAACCTACATGCAAAAATTGTGAGTCTTGCACGATTAAAGAAAGATTGAGCTCTGTCCAGACCTGGGACTCACGATCAAGGTAGCGCTTTGCAGACCATGGGGCGATGTCTGAATCCGCGCTTGCTTGCGGCTCCATTTCCGCGATATTGCGCAGGCCCATCACGCGTGATACCAGCAGGCCGCTGTTGAATGACAATGAAGGCGCGAACGCAACAATGCGGCATTCCTTGTCGATCGGCGTCGACGGCTGTCCCTGAAAGCGAGCCAGATCAACCACGCTGATCAAATTGCCGCGAACGTTCGACAAGCCGAGAAACCAGTCCTGCGTCAAAGGTACTTTGGTAATGGTGCCGACCGATACAATTTCGCCCGCCTCCTGCAAGCTGAGCAAACAACGTGTTTGCCCAATCATGATCCCGAGCTGGCTGGTGTACGTTTGCGTACCGCTCTTCGCGGCTTGCATGCGTTCCACCAGTTGCGCCTGGAATTCGCGCAGACGCGTGCGGCGCGCGACCGCCTCCGGCTTGTTGAACGTCTTGTCCGGTGCGAGATCGGAATTGGATTGGGTCATGGGCGATCTTTATCCGAGTGCCGCGATTTTTGCCAGCAACTCCCGCGGATCGACCGGCTTGATGATGTAGTCGCGCGCGCCTTGGCGCAGTCCCCAGATACGGTCCGTTTCCTGACCCTTGCTGGTGCAAATGATGACCGGCACATCTTGCGTTTCAGGATCGCGTGTAATCGCGCGCGTCACCTGGAATCCATTCTGGCCGGGCATCACGATATCCATCAAGATCAGCTGCGGCTTGTCAGCCTTGATCTTGAGCATCGCCTCTTCGCCGTTCTCGGCAGTGGAAACGGAGAATCCGTTTTTGATCAGAACATCTGTAAGGAAATAACGCTCAGTCGGAGAATCATCAACGATAAGAATCTTTTGGATAGCCATCTTGGAAAACCTTTACCTCAAAAATATGACTTGGAAAATGCTCAGGCAGTGTGTTCGCGAACAGTCTTGAGCAAACTGTCTTTGGTAAACGGCTTGGTTAGATAGGCATCGGACCCGACCATCGCGCCGCGCGCCCGATCGAACAGGCCATCCTTGGACGACAGCATGATCACCGGTGTCGCATGAAACTTCGCGCTCTTCTTGATGAGTGCACAGGTTTGATAACCATCCAGCCGCGGCATCAGGATGTCGCAAAAAATAAGCGCCGGCTTGTGGTCATTCATTTTCGCAAGCGCGTCGAATCCATCGTCGGCAAGGACGACTTGATAACCGGCCTGCCCCAGGAAAATTTCTGCTGATCGCCGAATCGTGCTGCTATCGTCAATCACCATGATTTTCAGACTGGCATTATCCACTGATGTTGTCATGACGTCATCTCAATAAACTTCGTCCAATATAAGACGCAACGGTAACAGAAAGCAAGATGCTTTATAGCAACTTTGCATTGGCGATTTCTACTCACGCGACTTATCACCAAAAGTTACTTGAATCGCAATACTACCTTTAAATTGTCACCATTTCGAAATCTTCTTTGCGCGCGCCGCATTCCGGACAGGTCCAGTTTATCGGCACGTCGGCCCACCGCGTACCGGGCGCAATGCCCTCGTCGGGCAGACCGGCGGCTTCGTCGTATATCCAGCCGCAAATCAAACACATCCAAGTCTTGAATTCTTCGTTCGAAGTTTCTTTATTGCTCACGACTGACAGCCCTTCAAGTAAAATGGAAAGTCGGATATCTTAATCTACTGGCTGTGCAAAACCAAACTTCTCCGCTTATATTGACTTTCGGCGTAACCGATCCCGTCGGCGCCATCGGGATTCAGGCCGACCTGGCTTCGTTTGCCGCAATGGGTTGTCATGGCCTGTCCGTCATCACATCGATCCTGATCAGCGACACCACCCAGATTGAAGACATGCAAGTCATCGATGCCGATTGGGTCGCGGACCAGGCACGCGTGATCCTGGAAGACATGCCGGTGATGGCTTTCAAGGTGGGCGCGGTCGGCAGCATCGAGAACGTGTCGGTGATCGCGGAAATCGTGTCCGACTATCCGGATATACCGTTGATCCTCGACCCGTTTATATCGGCAATGCCGGACCAGGGACTGGACAGCGAAGACTTGTTGATCGCCATGCGCGAATTGCTGATTCCGCAAACCACGGTGTTGCTGGTGTCGGCCGTCGAACTGGCGCGCCTGGCGGAAACCTGGCGCGAACCATCGACCGATGACACGCTGGCAGTCGATGCCATGCGCGTGATCGAGATGGGTTGCGAATACCTGTTCGTGACCGGCACGCCTTCCGATGTGCATGAGGTGGCCAATACCCTGTTCGACGAGACCGGCGTAGTACGTCAGGATAACTGGCAACGGATCTCGGGTTCGTTCAGCGGCGCCGGCGCCACGCTGTCTGCCACCATTGCCGCGATGCTGGCCAACGGACTCGATGTGCCGGAAGCGGTTTTCGAGGCACAGGAATTCACGGTTGCCGCCATTGCCAATGCACAAAGGTTAGGTATGGGCAAACTGGTGCCGGACCGGTATTTCTGGGCACGCGAACCTGACACGAACCAATAGCGCTTTCTTTTCCATTCTCTCTTTTCAACATGACTTCCAACACCCTCTCCAGGAACGATACTCTTTTTGCGCGCGCTCAACTGAGCACGCCTGGCGGCGTCAATTCGCCGGTGCGCGCATTTCGTTCCGTCGGTGGCACTCCCCGTTTCATTACCCGCGCCGAGGGCCCCTACTTCTGGGATGCCGACGACAGACGCTATATTGATTACATCGGTTCATGGGGCCCGGCAATTGTCGGACATGCGCATCCGCAGGTGATCGAGGCGGTGCGGGATGCCGCGGCGCGCGGTTTGAGCTTTGGCGCACCGACCGAAGGCGAGATCGACATGGCGGAAGAAATCTGCCGCCTGGTGCCGTCAATCGAGCAAGTGCGCCTGGTGTCGAGCGGCACCGAAGCGGCCATGAGCGCATTACGCCTGGCGCGCGGCGCAACCGGGCGCGACACGATCATCAAGTTTGAAGGTTGCTATCACGGCCATGCGGATTCGCTGTTGGTAAAAGCCGGCAGCGGCCTGCTGACTTTTGGCAATCCGACCTCGGCGGGTGTGCCGGAAGATTTCGCCAAGCACACACTGGTGTTGGACTATAACAATCCGCAGCAGCTCGAAGATGTGTTCAAAAAGAGGGGCGGGCAGATCGCATGCGTGATCGTCGAACCGGTTGCCGGCAACATGAACCTGTTGCGCGCGACGCCGGAATTTCTGCAAACCATGCGCCGTCTTTGCACCCAGTACGGTGCGGTGCTGATTTTCGACGAAGTGATGTGTGGTTTCCGCGTCGCGCTAGGTGGCGCGCAATCGCTCTATAACATTCGGCCGGATTTGACGGTATTGGGCAAAGTGATCGGCGGTGGCTTGCCGGTAGCGGCCTTCGGCGGCCGCGCCGATCTGATGAAACACCTGGCCCCGCTGGGATCGGTCTATCAGGCCGGCACGCTATCCGGCAACCCGGTGGCGGTGGCAGCGGGGATCACCACACTCAAGTTGATCCAGGCCCCCGGTTTTTACGAAACGCTCACTGCGCAAACCGCCAAACTGGCGCAAGGCTTGGCCGGCGCCGCCAAGGAAGCGGGCATCACGTTTTGCGCCGATGCCATTGGCGGCATGTTCGGTTTGTATTTCGCCCGGGAGATTCCCTGCTCTTACAGCGCGATGATGGCGTGCGATAAATCCAGGTTCAATTCTTTCTTCCACGCAATGCTGGACGAAGGCGTTTATCTTGCGCCATCGGCATTTGAAGCCGGGTTTGTCTCGGTACAGCACGATGATGCGGTGATCAACGCCACAGTTGCCGCAGCGCGCAAGGCATTTGCCTGCATTAAATAAAATAGGTAAATAGAGCGTTTTTCATCCGCCCGCATAGGCGGATGAAAAGCGCTCCAAGAGAAACAATTTGTCACACCCAGTGCTGCCGTCAGCTGTTACAATCCCGCCCGCAATGGACAGTTACCCCCCACCCTATTTCAATTAATCGCGGCATTCGCCCGGCCTGCCGGCTTGCCGCAGCTATTGTGCGGAGGCCAGAATGGTCAGCAGGATTTACTCCCTTTTCAAGCAGAACGATACAGTCAAGGCGCTCGGCCCCGGCTTGATTACGGGCGCCGCCGACGATGACCCGTCCGGGATCGCGACCTATTCGCAAGCCGGCGCGCAATTCGGCTTCAACATGTTATGGACGGTCGTTCTCACCTATCCATTCATGGTCGGCATTCAATTGGTGTCGGCACGCATCGGCCGGGTGACCGGCCAAGGCCTGGCGGCCAATATCCGGCGCACCTATTCGCCGTGGCTGTTATATAGCATCGTGTTCCTGCTGTTGATAGCGAACATTGTCAACATTGCCGCCGATATTGCCGCCATGGGCGAAGCGATGCGGCTCGTAACCGGCAAAGGCTCCGCCCATTTCTACTCGCTCGGTTTCGGCTTTCTGTGCCTGACGCTGCAAATATTCCTGCCATACCGAAAGTATGTGAGTTACCTGAAATGGCTCACGCTCGGTCTCCTCGCTTACGTCGCAACCGTATTCACGATCCACGTGCCGTGGGGCGAGGTGTTGACGCATACCGTATGGCCGGCGTTCACCTGGAACAACGACTCCGTGACGCTGATTGTTGCCGTGTTCGGCACCACCATCAGCCCATACCTGTTCTTCTGGCAGGCATCGCAGGAAGTGGAGGAAATCCGTGCCGATGGAGCGGCCCAAGCCTTGCACAAATCGCCGCTCGATGCGGTTGCGCATCTGAAGCGCATGAAGATCGACACGATCATCGGCATGGGATTCTCCAATCTGGTGGCGTTTTCGATCATCCTGACGACGGCGGCGACGCTTGCGAGCCATGGCGTCACCAATATCCAGACCTCGGCGCAAGCGGCAGAGGCGTTGCGGCCGTTGGCCGGAGAACTCGCGTTCGTGATGTTCGCATTGGGCATCATCGGAACCGGCTTGCTGGCGGTACCGGTATTGGCGGGGTCGGCGGCG
>CAMLDH010000190.1 GCA_946478765.1 uncultured Oxalobacteraceae bacterium
GAGATAGACCTTGGTGACTGGAGTTCAGACGTGTGCTCTTCCGATCTTGCACCGCTTTCTGCGCCGGCCCGCGGTATTCTGGCGGCGTGTGGCGCCAGCGCGCCTCCCGGTCCGCCAGAATTTCAGCCGCTGTTACGCCGAGTATGTGGTGCACGTTTTCGCCGACGAAGAGATAGCGGCGATCGCCGTCCGGCCCTTCAAGAAATTGAAAAACGGCCAACGGCAGTGTTTCGGTCAGGTCGATCAGGCGCGTGCGCGCAGTCTCAGCGGCGACCTGCGCTTCAAGCAACTGTCTGGCGACTTCCTTGGCATCGGTAATATCCTGCCAGAATCCATTGAAGAGGAATCCGCCATCGGGATGCGGAATCGATGTCGACTCTCCCAGCATCCAGCGCAGTGATCCGTCGGGAAGCCGGATACGGCATTCCTGATGCCATTTCTCGCCGCTGGCCACGACTTTCAGGATCGACTCATTCACCATCGGCAGATCTTCGTCGATGATGAGAGAAAATACGCGGGCAGCGTCCGTGGTGACTTGTTCCGGCGTCAGCCCCAAGTGGCGCCAGTAGCTGTTTGCAAAAGGGAAGCTGGGAACATTTTCTACCATCCGGAACTGATAGACGGCAACCGGCAGATTATCGGTGACATCGCTCAAGCGGCTATCGGCCTGCTGCAATTTTCGTTCAGCTTCCTGGCGTTCGCTGATCCCCCGAATAAATGCAGTGGCATATTTGCGGCCGCTCTGCAGATAAGCATTGACGGCAATATCGACCGTCAGCACCCTCCCGCTTGAACAATGCAACTGCATTTCGTGCCAGCGCTGCGTTTGCGCGC
Source organism: uncultured Oxalobacteraceae bacterium (assembly GCA_946478765.1). The sequence goes on from CAMLDH010000190.1 coordinate 835, forward strand.
TGTCGTTGCGAGAGTCACAGGCCTCCCGCACCAGCGTTGCCCAGTCGGGATCGCCGTCGGCGGTCGCGAGCAATGTCCCGATCTGCATCCCGACAGCCTGATTTTTCGCGATGCCAAACAATCGTTCGGCGGCGGAGTTCCAGAATTCGACCTTGCCTTCCCGCTGCAGTCCGATAATCGCCTCGGGTGCAACATCAAGCATCGCATGCAGCCGCCCGGCAAGTTCGGACATCTCGTCCGGTGCACTGTTCTCGCTCAACTTGACATCCTCATGCAGCTTGAAATTTGATCGACGACGGCACCATCCGCAAATGCCCTGTAAATACTCGCAGGTAGTCGTTTCGATTCTAGCACGACAAAATCAAGCTGAAGGGGCGCCGAGGCCGCTCTACTTCTGCGGCATGCGTGCATCGAACATGCGATTGCCGCACTGTGCGCACCTCGGCCGCTCATGGCGTTTTCGTCAGCGCAGCCGCGCTCCATTCACCGAGGGAGAAATAAAAATGAGAAAATACAAGTTTCCTGATTGGTTCAATCAAGCGTGGCCGGACAGCCGGCTCGACGCCATGAAGGCCGAAGGTGACCTGCTCGCCGATTCGACGGTCGCCATCATTTTCGCCAAAGGAGATCGCGATCTGGTCAATGCCGTAATGCCCGCGCTGCACGCACCCGGCGCCTGGCCCGCCAATACGCCGCCCGAACTCCAGTCCTATCTCGCCAGTTCGCAAAAATTGCCGGAATGGGCGGATCAAGCGACGCTGACGCGGGCATACGAATATATGACTACCCATGGCGTGCGCTACAACATAGTCTTGTTGTTCCTGTCCCTGCCGATTCTCAACGCATGGAAAACCGGCGGGGCACAGACATTGGCGATGACTGGCCAATTGAGCCAGCGCTTCGCGCGACGTCTGTCAGAAACGCTGCGTTTCGTGCGCGCCGTGATCAAGGAGCAGGCGCTTGGTCCTGAGGGTGAAGGAATCCGCACCACGCAAAAGGTGCGGCTGATGCACGCCACGATCCGACATTTCGCGCGCAGTGCAGACGGCCCCAACGGCAGCGCCTATTGGCAGAAAGATTGGGGACAGCCGATCAACCAGGAAGCGTTGACGGCAACCATGCTCGCGTTCAGCACGCTGGCGGCAGACGGATTGCGAAAACTCGGCGTACCGGTCTCGGCACAGGAGGAGTCTGATCTTTTGCATCTATGGAAAGTGATCGGCCATATCCTCGGCATCCGCGACGAAAACATGCCGGCCTCGGTGCACGAGGCGCAGCTGCTCTGGAAGAAATGTGTAGATCGGAACTTCGGCCGCAGCGACTCCGGCGTCATGCTGACGAAGACGCATATCCAGTTCATGCGAGATCTAGCCAAGGGCGATCCGCTGTTGGAGAGTGCGATGGGCGACGCCGACGCAGCGCTGCTGCGCTACCTGATGGGCTATCGGATTGCGGTACGGATGCTGGGCGCGCCGCGGCCGGGAATCTGGTGGCTGGCGGTATCGCTGGTACGCAAACTATTCGGACTGGCCGAAATCATCGTCGGCATGGATCGGCCTCTGCAACTGTGGCTGAACGATCATGCCGCAGCGCTGCTGGAGAAGCTGCAGGAGTTTTGGGACCATCTGGACCAATCCAGGCCGTTCCACATTCCGAGCAAGGCGGAAGCGGAAGCCGGCATAGGCATGCCGCGCACACCCGTCGTGGCGGCGTCAATCGTACAAGAGACAGTGTAAAAAAACGACGATGTCATCGTCTTGTCATTCCCATTCACTAGAGCGGTTTGCGTGTCAGTGTGAGGGTAGCGAAGCGGTCTGCCGTGTTGATCGGAGGTGAGTGCAAGGGTGGAGCAGGGGTTTCGCATCGCATGCGATGCGCCTGCGTAACGGCAATGGCTTGCAAGCCATTGCGCGCCCTGCAAGGGCCGAGCACAGACAGGGTGGTTCCCTGTCGAGCATCGGCAACGCTGCAATCGCCTTCGAGCAACGCGGCAGAACCCTTACACTGGCACGCAAACCGCTCTAACATCCCAGGAAATGTGCGACGACATTGCGACGTCGGGCCGCACGTTTTTTTCGTCACTTGAAATGGGAATGAAAACTGGTCTTTTCTCTGAAGCGGGTGTCATTGACTAAAAACACTGAAGCGTCACGCCGCTGCCGTGACAAGGCCGGCCGTTCTTGTCCAGGTAGGTATTGCCGACACCGCCGCTATACCGATTGCCGCCGGAATCCCAACATCCGCCAGGATCGCAGGTCGTTATAGACACCGGCGGATTGACCGGCGACGGTGACGGTGCTGCAGCGCGCGACTCATGCTTCACGGAGACGGGAGGCGTTGACGAGCGACGCTCGATGGCAGGCGGCACGATGCGCGTTCGCGCCGTGCGATTCCGCTCTGCGCAAGCAGGCCTTGCCTGGGACACGTGCACTTCGTTGCGTGCAGCGAATGCTTCATCCCCCGCTTGAACAAAGCCAAGCAGAAACACGAAAACTTTCAGATATTTCATTGACGGTATTGCGACGCCCGGATATAGCCATTTCGACGTTTTGCGACGCGCTTGGTTCCGCGCTGAAACCAGCGAAAAAAAGTCCGTGACTCTTGCGAGGCACGGACAAACATCTGCCACTACCGGGGGAGAAAGGAAGACAGATTACGTGCATTATCTGCCGATCTTGCTGCGCCTGCATCCTGTTAACTTTGACACTTCGTCAGCATGAATCATCATGGATTTTCGCCCCACCGATCACTTAGAAAAAGTGAGCGGTCACGTGCCGAATTCAGGAGCATATACTGGCTGATACATGCTGACATGGCAGGCGTTTATCAGCCGTCGATATGCGCAATCAGCGGGAGATGATCGGAGGCCACCCGCGCCAATGGCGTGCGATGCACCTCGACATGCACCAGCCGATGGCGTGGCCTGATCCAGATACGGTCCAGCGCCAATGCCGGCCAGCGCGACGGAAAGGTGGCCGGTGCCGGCACCGCCTGGAAATGCGACACCAGCCAGCGCAGCGATCGCCCCCAGACGAACCATTCATTGACGTCGCCCAGCAGAATGACCGGCATCTGATGGGTATCGAACACCTGCAGCAAGCGCCGTATTTGATCGCGCCGTTCCGCCAGCCGCAAGCCCAGATGCGTGGCGATCACGCGTAACGGATGGCCGTGGCAATCGATGTCTGCATCCAGCGCACCGCGCGGTTCGCGGCTGCCGAACGAAATATCGACCGAACGTGTCTTGATGATCGGATAACGGCTCAATACCGCATTGCCATAGCGCCCGTCCGGATCGTTGCAGGTCGGCCCTTCGGCGGCGACAAAGCCGGTCGCCTCTTGCAGCATTGCCAGCACATTCGGTACTCGTGTGCCTCCCAGCGGCACTTCCTGCAGCGCGATGATGTCGGCGCGGATTTCACGTAATACCGCGGCAACGCGCTCCGGTGCAAACTTGCGATCAGTGCCCACGGCGCCATGAATGTTATAGGTCGCGATGGTAAGCGGCCACGGATTGAGATCGGGTGCGACCTGCGCCAGAAGCGGTGATGTTTCAGCGGCAAAACTCATTGCGCTCCCGTGTCATTTTTTTCCTTCCAGCAGATGTTGCAGCATCGTCGCCAGCCCCACCAGCATTGCGATCACCAGGACCAGTACCGTGACCGTCATCGCGCTCGGATTGCGTACTGCCTCCGCAAGGTGGTGAACGAACGTGACGGTCATGACGATACCGGGCGTCATGCCGAGGCAAGTACCGACGATGTAATCCCGAAAGCGGATATGCAAAGCGCCGGCGATCACATTGACAATGGTGTACGGTGCAATCGGCACCAAGCGCACGACCATCATCGCGACAATACCGCGCTTTGCGATGCGTTGACTCAATCGGTTGATGCGCGGCCCAAAGAGGCGGCGCAGGGTTTCGCGTCCCAGCCAGTGTCCCAGCCCGTACGTGACAGCCGCGCTCAACAGCGCACCGGCGATCGCGTACACGGCGCCCAATACCGGACCGAACACGATGCCGGTAACGATAATCAGCACAGTCACCGGCGCCATCAGCAAGCCCGCGACCGCATAGCTCGCGACGATCGCGACCGGAGTAAAAGGCAAGGCATCAAGATCACGCGCCAACGCGACCAGCGAAGCCAGATTCACCCATTCGCGCAACGGCATCCAGCGCCACGCGATGGCAAGCATGGCCAGCATGATCGCCACGGAACCGAGAATGATCAGGCGCCGTGGTGCATGCTTGCGTGCATCCGCCGGTACGAATTGTGCAACCAGTTTGTCCGGCTCGATCGGCCTTTCCGGATCGATCAGCGCCTGATCAGGAACGAGTGCATCCAGCTCCGGTGTCGCCGTCGGATTCAATGGATGCAAGGAGCGGCCGGTGTGCTGCAATGCCCGGATAGCTGCATGCAAACTGCCGCGCCGCTGGAGTTCTGCATCCACTGCTTGCGGCGAAGTGGCAAGATGCTCCGCAAGCAAACGATTGCGCATATGCGCAATTGCCAGGCGAATGCGCGCAAGGTCTTCCGGGCTGCCGCGCGCCTCGATGGCAAGATTGCACTCCGTATCGAAAGCCATCGAACGGTTGCTCAGGTTCGCCGATCCGACACTGAACAAATCATCGTCGACCGCAAATACCTTGCTGTGTACATTGAGGCATCCCTGTCCCAATCCTGGAATGTAAGGGCAGTACAAACGATAACGCTCATATTGATCCGCCGCTTTCAGACGCCGATGCAAGCGGGCACGCAACACACCCATCGTCACTTCTTCCAGCCAGCCGCTTTGGGTTTGCGGCGACACAACCAGCACTTCCGGCCCATCCGCCTCGCTCAGCCGGGCGGACAGCGCATCGCCGATCAGACCCGATGTGAAATACTGGCTCTCGAAGAACAAATGGCGCCGTGCCGCAGCAATCGCATCGAGGTGCAATTGGCGAATCTCATGTACACCGGGATATCCCTCGAACGCGGGTTCGGTACGAGAAATCGCAATATCGATGTCCGTCAGATCAGGCGTAAACCCGGCGGGCCACCGGTCAGGGGCCTGCGCGCAATAGCCGACCGCCTGCTGCCCGGTCGCGCGTTGCCAGCGCGTGCGCACCAGTTCACCCAGCGCGCGCGCCGCATCGCCGTCCACCATTGCCTGTACATCATGAAATGGGCCATGCGGTTTGCCGTCGGCGTCGCGCCGCCATGGCATGTTGCACGCATGTTCAGGCGTATCCCAGCGACATCGCGTCAAATCCAGGCCGCCGACAAATGCCAGCGCGTCGTCTATCACAACCACCTTTTGATGATGCGATGCACCAATCGGATGCCGGTCATCCATTCGGAAAGCCAGGCGCTGATGGGTGCGCCAGCCCAACTTATAAGCCGGCAACCATTCGCGCTCCAATGCATACAGCATTGCAAAATCCCAATTCAATACATAGGTGCGTAATTGAGGGCGGGAAGCGACCACTGCATGTAAAAAATCGCCCAACGGTTCCGGGTATCCATCGTTTGCGCCCTCTGGAATCAGATGGGTACGGCTATCGATGTCCCAGCTAAGAATGAAAATACTGTGCTGCGCGTTGCGCATGGCCGCGCGCACCGCCCGAAAATAGGCATCGGCGTCGATCAGCAGACTGAATCGCCGCACCCTTTCAATGCGCCAGCAATTGTGTCCTGGTTGCAATAGCCCGGATTCACGGGAGAAAGTTTCGGAACAGGTCGGGTGAGACACGATTGATTACCGGGTTAACAAGAAAAAAGCTTACTTTTCTCTTCGACGCATGAGCGCCCGGTTGGTTTCTTGATTAATTTCCTTGCGTCTATTTTCACAAAATCAGTAGCGCAGGGCGGCACTCCGGAGGCCTGCGCTACTTTCCGTTTCTATTTCAGATTTTGTGGGTACGGCATGCCACAAATCCGGTCTTTCCTTCATGCAAGGGCGTCAGGAACAGTGTGGCTTGTCCAGGCATCACGACTGCCAAGCTGCCAATCGAGTCAAGACTCAATCTCCATGCGTCTGAAGAAGATTGAATTATTTGCCGATCGATAGCAGTTCGACTTCAAAATTCAATGTGCTGCCCGGCGGTATGACGCCGGGAACGCCGCGTGCGCCATAGGCAGTCGCCGGCGGGCAAACCAGTTTTGCCTTGCCGCCGACCTTCAACTTTTGCACCCCTTCTGTCCAGCAAGGGATGACTTGCGACAGAGGAAACGAAGCCGGCGCCTTGCGGGCGTAGGAGCTGTCGAACTCCTTTCCATTTTCCAGCGTCCCACGATAGTGGACGGTAACAGTGTCGGAAGCTTGCGGATTTGCGCCGGCGCCAATCTTGAGATGTTGAATGGATACGCCAGACGGAAGGACTTCGGGCGAAGCGGCGTCCGGGGCGGCGAAAGCGCTGGTTGCGAAAATTGTTGCGATGAGCGAGAACACGAGGCGCATAAATACCTTTCTAAGATGAACATACATTGGAGACGAAAGCGAGCTCGGCATTTTATCCGAGAAGCGGTGCATAGGCTTGCTGCAGCAAAGGCGAAAACAAACCCCATGCCATAATTTGGCAACCCTATGCCCTGCCCTACTGAAGTCCGCTCCGACCTATTGAGC
>CAMLDH010000191.1 GCA_946478765.1 uncultured Oxalobacteraceae bacterium
ATTGATAATCACTTCCGGACGAGAGGTAAATCATGTCGACGTCGCCAACCGGGCGGAACTTTATTGCCGAGGCCATCCACTCATCCTCGACCGCTTCAAACTGAAAACGATCTGTTGCAGCGGCCAAGACTCGTGGTCCACGCAATGAAAATCTACTGAAGAGAGAGATGCCATGTCCGCAAACCAAAATAATTTATTCGCTACCCAAGCGAATTCTCAATTTTCCCAGCCCCCCGCCAACCCGGGCGTGCAAAACATGCAGCAGGGCTTCCAGGAAGCCATGGAGTTTCAGCACTGGGTTTCGGAGCAGTCGCAGGTGCTGGGGCGACTGAAAATATTTCATACCATGGCAAAATCGATCAACGATCAGCAATAGACGCGGAAAAGCGGCGGCGTAAGCCCACGCAAAATTCTTGATGGTGGCTTCGCCGTTTACAGACGACAGGCCGTTTTTATATTCCACATATGGGAGTTAAACATGACATCGCGCATAAAAAATAATGGCCCAGTGCGCAACGGGTTCGACGAAGGGAATGACACAATGAATACAGTATTCCAGGAGTCGAAGGATCTCAAATTCGCGGACATTTTCGGCAAGCTCATTAAAAAAACAGACGACGGCACGCAGGCGAGTTTGTAGGGTTGATTTACCGTCCATACACGTCGGCTCGCGATAACAGCCGGCGTGGCAAGGACCGCGAAACTGTTTTACTTTTTCCCAAGCAGCCAGGCTCGCCGCGCACTGGCCACGGCGCTTGATGTGGCAGGGCGCATCCCGCCGGCCTTATCGCTTCCTGCCACTGATTTTCTCCGACGCCGACTCTCCGGTTGGCGCCTCCATCTCTCATCCCCTGTTGTACTGTCGCCCGGCGCGGTCCATCACATTCGCCCGGTGCCGAACTGAGTGGCCTGCGAACACCACGCCGTACAACCTGGGAATTATCCTCCCCGGCACCCAAGCATGTTGTACAACATGCGGTTTCCCGCCTCCACGCAAAACACGATTCGATTTGATGTACGTCCGGCTCTATTGACTCACGGCGATTCACCAACGACGCACCGCACTCCGGCCACATATGCATATGGAACTACACGTTTTATTTCAGCCACATAGAAAAAGCAACCGTCAAGAACAAACAACCCACGCAAATTGTTCACGACGTTTCAGTTTCAAATAAATAAGGTTATTCCTCGTTTTCCATGCGCGGAATGCTATCGATATCGGATATTGGAGAAAACCATGAGCACCATACAAAATAATGCCAACTCAACAGTCCTCAACTTTAATGTAACTGCATCCCCTGAGCCGACAACGTTGCTCAGCGATTACGATTATGACTCCCTGAACGACGGCAGTGACATCGATAGCGGCGACTCTACGCCCCATGGCGGCAAAGGTAGCCCTATTGACAAGCTGCCTTTGCCGGATTTTCTCAAGGCGTTCCTGAAGAACTTGCTTGGCGATTCCGGCAATACCGGCAATGGCCTGCCTTCTAATGCCGACGCCGCCAAGACCATCCACGACTTCCAGGGCGAGAAGAAAACCGGCTTGCTGGGCAGCGACCAGATCAAGCAGATGGCCGACACCGGCTACTGCAAGATGCCTAACGGCGAGATCATCCAGGTGCCGCCGGATGTCCAGGCTGCCGCTCAGAAGATGATGGCCAACAATGGCGATCTGTTCAAGAAACTGGAATCGATCATCCGAGGCAGCCACGACGGCTTGCTCAGCCAGGAAGACTACCACGCAGCGCTCAAGGACGGCAGCATCGGCAAGCCGGGCACAGCCGATCTTCCGATGACGCGGGGTCTGGATACTAACGCTTTCTTGAAATTTGTGATGGACGGCACTCTTTCCCCAAATCGTCCGACCGAATATAACGCCGCCAAGACCATCCACGACTTCCAGGGCGAGAAGAAAACCGGCTTGCTGGGCAGCGACCAGATCAAGCAGATGGCCGACACCGGCTACTGCAAGATGCCTAACGGCGAGATCATCCAGGTGCCGCCGGATGTCCAGGCTGCCGCTCAGAAGATGATGGCCAACAATGGCGATCTGTTCAAGAAACTGGAATCGATCATCCGAGGCAGCCACGACGGCTTGCTCAGCCAGGAAGACTTCGACGCGGCGCTCAAGGACGGCAGCATCGGCAAACCGGGCACGCCCGCTCTTTCGCAGCCCAATGGCTCTCAGGGCAATACCCCTGCGCCAGCACCAGAGGTTCCAATGTCGGCAATAGGTGCGACAACCACGATGGAGAAGTTCCAGAAAGATATGGGCGGTGCTGACATGACCCTAGCGGAATTCAAGCAGATTGCCGAGACGGGCAAATACACCAAGAAAGATGGCACAACCGTTGATGTTTCGCCGGAAGTGAAAGCGGCTGCCAAGACCTTTATGGCCAATGACGCAGCCTTGTTCCAAAAGCTTGAGGTGACGAGCAACGGCAATGACGACAGCATAATCGGCCTCAAGGATTACAACCCAGCTTGGAGGCGTGTAGTATCCGATTCGCTCGACTCCATGAAAAGCTTCATGGAAACGCAACTTGGTGGTGCGCACATAAGCAAAGCCCAAATCAAGGAGATGGTCGAGACAGGCAAAGTCACGGATAACAATGGCAATAAGATCGATGTTCCAGCGCAAGTACAAGAGGCTGCCCGGAACTTTATGGAGAATGGCGCATGGTTGTTCGAGGATACTGAAGCGACGGCGAACGGCGTGAATGACGACCTTATGAGCGTCAGCGATATCAATGACAAACTCTCGTCGGTAAAAAAGGAGCAATCGGAAAACAACGACCACTAAACGACCACTACAGTTAAGTAGCATCGCATGCGCCCCTAAGTAACACGATGATCAGAGCGCATGCCCGGCCTCGAAACTTGCAGGTGGATCGGAGAATCATTCTCAAGTCCACCTAAGGGGCCGGGCATGCTGCCGAGGCGCTGGTCAGAGAGCGGTTTTTATATGTTCGGCTGAAACAAGCATGACGGATAAGCTGAGTATCAAGGATGCCGAGCTGAGAAGCTGGGGCTGAATTAAAGTTATTCCTCTCCGGCGTGCCGGCATTCACCACCTTGCGCGGCGAAATCGACCCGACGATCGCGGCGATACCATCTCTGCGATACCGGCCACGTTCACCGGTCGGCGCATTTACAGATCCTGCTCATGCTTCTTTCCATGCGCCAGCAACAGGCAGTCACGAAAGACTTGCGTCACGCGCGGCGGGCTCGGTGAATGCCTGATCGCGCTGACGAAGATGCAGTCGTAGCGAAAGCGAGAAGGCTTCACTGCCCGCATCAAGCCTTCCGCCTCGAAACTCCGGGCGTAGTGGTCTGGCAGGAATCCGAGAAACTGACCGGAAAGAATCAGGGTCGCGATCGATTCCTGGTCGAACCCCGTCGCTTTATGCGCCAAGCGCACCTTCTGGCTGATTTTCATGTTGGGGGAGTGATATCCCAACCCCGCGAACTGATACGCATGCAGGCTCTTCCAGGTCAGTTGCTCATGCCTTGCCGTAAACAACGGATGCCTGTTGCCGCAGTAAAGCAGCATGGTTTCGCCGAACAGCTCGCTGTATGACAGGCTGGCGGAACTGCGATGTGCGGGAATGATGCCGACCTGGAACCGGCCATCCATGACCCCTTGCTCGATGGTATTGATCGGCGCGACATGCATGTTGAGCGAAACGTCCGGCGCGTGCCGCGTAAACAACGCGATCGCGTCGCCCAGCCGGGCCGCGGGGTTGCTGGCAGTCTTGTCGAAGACCGCCACGTTGAGCTGTCCGCCCATGCGGCGGTGAATCTCGTCGACGCTGCGGATAAACGCATCGGTCGCCGCCAGCAGGTGTTGCGTCTCCTGATAGATCCGCGCGCCCTCCGCGGTGGTGGCAAAGCCGCTGCGGCCGCGCCGGCAGAGCGTCAAGCCCAGGCGCGTTTCCAGATCCTTCACATGCTTGCTGATGGTCGAAATGCCGATATTGAGTTCCAGCTCGGCAGCCGCCATCCCGCCGCAATCCACGACGCTTTTGAACACCCGCAGCAGGCGCATGTCGGCATCGCTCAGTTGCCCCAGTATTGCGCGTTTTTTTACTTGCATAAATCTTCAACCTAGATTCGGCAGTTGACCGCTCACTTTTGCCTGGAAAGCCTGATGAACATTGACTTTCTTTCGTCCGATAACGATCACCAATTAGGGGGTAGCGGCAGCGTGTTCAATGCGCGAATTCAGCCTTGATGTGCCGCTCGATCTGCTCCAGCATCGGCTGCAGCCGGCCGACAATCTCGCGTGCCTGTTCGAGCCCGTCGCGCTCCCCGATCTTTTCCAGCGCCTGGCACAGGTCGGCGAATGCCAGGGCGCCAACGGCGCGCGCGCTGGACTTGCTGCGATGCCCGAGCGCAGCCAGCTGCGCGAGGTTTTCTTCCGCCAATGCGGCCTCGAACTCGCCCAAGCCCTGGCGGGCAGTTTCGACGAATTTGAAAGCGTACTTGCGCATCCGCTCGGAATTGCCCTGGAAATTCTTCGCGAGCACCTTCAGGTCGATCACCGTCCCCTCGTGCCGCACGACGCCGCCTTCGGCGGCATTGCTCAACGCTGCACCCGCCTCGCGACCTCGCGCCAGGCAGATCGCCAGTTGCGCATAGAGCCGCTCCGGCGCCACCGGTTTTATGATGAAACCATCCATGCCGGCCGCAATGCAGCGCGCATGGTCTTCCGCACCGGCATTGGCGGTCATCGCCAGGATCGGAAGCGCGGCCAGTTCGGGAGTGGCGCGTATCCGGCGCGTGGCTTCGAGCCCGTCCATCACCGGCATCTGCACATCCATCAGCACGCAGTCGAAGCGCTGCTGCCGCAACTGATCGAGCGCATCCTGTCCATTGCCCGCGATGCAGACCCCGGCGCCCACATCTTCCAGCAATTCAGCGGCTACCTGTTGGTTGAACGGATTGTCTTCGACGAGGAGGATGGCGGCGCCCCGCAGCGGCGCAAGATCCACCGCTGCGCTTTCGCTTATCGTGAGGAAATCGCCGCCCTCCACCGCTTCGCCCGGTAAATTTTTGCGCAAGCGCACGGTGAACCAGAACCTGCTGCCCCGCCCCGGTTCGCTCTCGACGCCGATGACGCCGCCCATTTGCTCCACCAGCCGCTTGCAGATCGCCAGCCCCAGGCCGGTGCCGCCGTATTTGCGCGTGGTGGAAGTATCGGCCTGATGGAAGGGTTGAAACAGGTTCGCGATTTCCGCCGCCGTCATGCCGATGCCGCTGTCTCGCACTTCGACCAGCAGGACGCCGGACGACTCGTCCTCTTCGCGCATGTACACACCTACCGCCACCGTTCCTCTCGTGGCGAACTTGACGGCATTGCCAATCAGGTTGAGCAGCACCTGGCGCAAGCGCAAGGCATCGCCGCGCCAGTGGCGGGGAACGGCCGCGTCGAGCTGCGACGTCAGCGCCAGCCCCTTGGCGGTCGCCTGTTCCATCAGCTGCGCCACCGCGCTCCCGACCACCAGATCGAGATCCAGAGCGACGGTCTCAAGCCTCAGCTTGTTTGCCTCGATCTTGGAAAAGTCGAGGATGTCGTTGATCAAGCCCAGCAGATGCTCGCCCGACATCAGTATCTTGACGAGATAGTCGCGCTGCCGCGGCATGAGGTCGGTCTTGAGCGCGAGGTGGGCCATGCCGATCACGCTGTTCATCGGCGTGCGTATTTCATGGCTCATGTTGGCGAGAAAATCGCTCTTGGCCCGGCTCGCCGATTCGGCCGCTTCTTTCGCCTCGAGCATGGCGCGCACGGCCGCCTTCTGGGATGAGATGTCGACCGCGGTCCCGATCACGCCGCGCAAATCGCCGTTCGCCGTTACCAGCGCGGCCTTGCTGACCAGGGCATGGGCTTCGCGTCTGCCGGAGAGTTTGAATATTGCGTCGTAGGTTTGCGTTGCGCGGCTTTCTATCACCCGATGCTCGTAACCATCATGGATGTCCGCTGCGGCACGGTCCATCAGGTCCAGGCTTGTCTTGCCAAGCACCTGTTCCGGCCGGACACTGAAGAATTCACAGAATGCCTTGTTGACACGCTGAAAACGCCCTTCCACATCCTTCAGGAATGTCGGCACCGGCGTTGATTCGAACAATGCATCAACGATGATCAGGCTCTCCCTGATCTTTTGCACCACTTCGAATGCGGTTTGCGCCAACTGGCTGGCCTGTTCCTCGGTGCGCGAGGACAGGTCGGCATTGCCTGAGGCGATCTGCGGTGAAACCGGGGTGATGATCCCGATATCGCCGCGCACTTCGCGCACGATGTTGAGCAACGCATCGTTCATGTCCTTCAAGGCCTGCAACAGTTGCCCGGTTTCGTCCGTGCTGTTTACCTCGATGCGACTGGTCAGATCGCCAGCGGCTACGGTCTGTGCGACCTTGACCACTTTGCTCATCGGAAGGGTGATGCTGCGAACCAGCCACACGGTAACGGCAACACCCAACGCAAGCGCAAGGACGATGATTGATAGCAGCGAGGTACTGGCCGCCTTGTAGCTTGCCGCCGATTCCGCCATCGATGCGTCCGCCATCTGTTTCGACTGGTCGAGCAGGTAGGCCACAATGTTGTCGATCTGCTGGGTCGGCGCACGATCCATGCCCTTGACCATGGCATCGGCCACCCGCGCGCGGTCCTTGTTGGCGCTTTCATACTGCCCCAGTGCCTGGAGATATTTCTCTTGCAGGCCGGCCAGCGACTTGCGCGCGTCGTCGACCGCCGCGGTATCGAGACCGGCCATCGCCAGCATATCCCTGAGCTTGTTCAGGCTCTCTTGCGTAGCGCCGCCTGTCTCGACGAAGGCCTTGCGGTACTTCTCAAAATCGACTGAATCGTCGCCGCGCAAGAGCGTGATCTTCCACTCCTGGATCTGTATCTTGAACTGCATCTGCGCGTGACGCGCGGTGTCGACGGCATTCTCCATGAGGATCGCGCGTCCCATGGCCTTGACGGCCCGCTCGTTGTTGTTGCTCAGAGCATGCCAACCCAGGACGCCGACAAGATTGATCGCAAACAGCAGAAGACCGGCAAGAATGGAAAGCCGGATACCGATTTTCAGATTCGAAATATTCATCACGTCTTGTTGGCCGCCGTAGCGACGGCTTGCCAGATCAGGAGGCGGATAGATGGCACCAGAACCACGCTATCGATGTTTGATAACAGAAGTGGCCAGACACGCTCCGATTTTTAGATTCTTCATTTCTTCTCTCACAATCAGTTGGTTCTTTTTTTCAGCGGCGCAGCCGAGGCCAATTCGAGCACCAATCATGAACAGGTTTAAGGAGAATTGCAATAAGGAAATCCCTGATGGAAGGAAGTCGTGGCAGCGCGTTCGCAATGCGCGAATCCAGCCTCGATGTGCCGCCCGATCTGCTCCAGCATCGGCCACAGCCGGCCCAGTATC
>CAMLDH010000192.1 GCA_946478765.1 uncultured Oxalobacteraceae bacterium
TAATTATCGTAAAGATAAGGTCGCAACAGCCATGCGCCTGCCGGTGCTGGAATATCCGGCAAATGTGCGTGGAATGAAGTTCCGGACGAGCCCTCCCGATCTTTGTCGATCGGCAGTTCTTTCCATTGGCGTCGCCTATACGAGGGCTGCAAACGTAGGCGGGCTGCGCGTTCCAGACAAATTCAGAGGCTGAAATAACCCGCAACCAGTTGTTAATGCGACAGAGCCCACTATTTGATTATGGTGTTTTTTCGTGAACGCCTCAGTTTGGTTGACCGCCATGTCTGCGAAGCGGAAGCGCTCGTGCGTTGGCAGCATTCAACCCGCGGATTTCTGCCGCCGAACGAGTTCATTCCATTCGCGGAAGAGACCGGATACATCCGTAAGATTACCCAATGGGTCCTGGACGCGGCGTTCGCGCAATCGGTCCGCTGGCGTGCCCAGGGACTGGCGATCACCATCTCGATCAATCTTTCGGTGCGCGATTTGCTTAGTGCGGGACTCGCCGCGCGCTGCGGTGAACTGCTTGCACACCATGGCGCTTGCGCAGACTGGTTTAGGCTGGAGATCACCGAAAGCGTGATCATGGAGGATCCGGAACGTACCCTCGAGACGGCACGTCAGTTGCATGAAATGGGGTTCGACCTGTCGATCGACGACTTCGGTACCGGCTACTCCTCGCTGTCCATGATCAAGTGTTGCCCGTGGCGGAACTGAAGATAGACCGTTCTTTCGTCATGAATATGGTCACTGATGCGAAAGACATGAGCATCGTCCGTTCCGTGATTGACCTCGCGCACAACATAGACCTCTTGGTCGTGGCCGAGGGCATCGAATCGGCGCAGTTGCTGGAACTTCTAGCCAACTGGAACGCCCACCCCTCCGCGCGGCGGAAGGGGCGGCCGTTTAATGCGTTGTTTAATGCGTTTAATGCAAGACTACCGGTTGACTCATCAGGACATCATAGATTGCCAGAAAATCGTCAATTTCTTCAACGCTCGGCTCGGTCGCAATCAAGTCTTCCACATTCTTGCGGAACGCTTCGGCCAACATGCCGCCGATAAAGATTTCGCGCTTGCCCGGTTTGTCGACGATTTCATAGCCGCCAAAGCGCAGAGCATCCTGGTCGTCGTCAACGCCAAATTCGACCACGCTGTACTGCTCGCTGTTGTAGATCAAGTTCATGTGCGCTCCTTATGCTAAAGAATGCCGACTGCACCTTTGTAAGGCTGCAGGTGGAGTTTGGGTCACCATTTTCAAGCCTGGATCATGACAAATACGAGAATCGAAAAATAAAGCATGAACGAACGTCGATATTTCATTCATTAACGGCAAATTCCTCCGCCTGCTGAAGAAGCCCGTCGTCCATACGGCAAGTTAAAAATGACGATGGCGAGAACACGCATTGCAAATTTGTCCGCATCACATCCGAAACTGCACCGATATACGGCACCGGGATATGAATGCTTAAAAATCGTGCAATTATCGTGCCTTGCATTGGCGCAGGCGACCGGCGTTCATAGTCAGTCAGGCTGCATCGCCGCATGACAATACTTCTGTCAGGCGCAGCAGTGCGTCGTAGGGTGCTTGCGCCAGAAATTCCTGAATCTGGATGAGGTGGGTCGTTGTTGCAAGACTGATATACAGGCGCGCCGGACGACGGCGCAGCATGCGGTTCAAGCTTACCCGCATGGTGAGGTTGCCGGCGCAGCACAGGCAACCGGGGGCAATGCGTGCGATATGGAGTTCGGCATGATGGTCGAAACACGCCAAGGTTTCGGCGCCATCCGGCAAGCCTTCCAGAATGAGCGCCGTGTCGAGCCTGGGGTCGATTGCTGCCGCGATGGCCGCTTCGCGTACCCCGGCCCGTGCACCGGTCACCAGCGTGGTTGCTGTGATCACCCTTTTTTCGCGGCCTTGCTGGGTTCGACGCCTAACTGCTTCAGCTTGCGATACAGGTGCGTGCGTTCCAGTCCTGTTTTTTCGGCAACGCGTGTCATGCTGCCGTTTTCGCGTATCAGATGGTGCTCGAAATACGCGCGTTCAAATGCGTCGCGCGCTTCGCGCAAAGGCAGGTCAAACGACAGCGTGAACGCCTGCGCTTCCGACGCCAGCAGCGATATTGGCGCCGCGGAAGGCGAGATCATGCTGGATGAGGCGGCAGACACGAATGCCGTGTCGGATGCAGGGATGGCGGCGTCGATGGGAGGAGGCGCGCTCGGCCGCAAATGAAAGTTTGCAGCACGCAATCCTTCACTATTGCGTGACAAGCCTTGCTGTACGGCTTTCAACAGCTTTTGCAAGGAAATCGGCTTTTCCAGGAAATTGAGCGCGCCAATCCGCGTCGCTTCCACGGCAGTGTCGATCGTCGCATGCCCCGACATCATGATGACCGGCATGGTGAGCAAGCCGTCGCGCTGCCATTCCTTCAAGAGGGTAACGCCATCGGTGTCGGGCATCCAGATGTCGAGCAATACCAAATCCGGCGTGCTGCCCGCGCGCAATTCGCGCGCTTGCTGGGCGTTTTCGGCGGCCGCTACCACGTGTCCTTCGTCGCCCAGAATTTCCGAGAGCAACTCGCGAATACCCATTTCATCATCGACAACCAGGATGTTAGCCATCTGTTGCATTCCTCATTTCAATCGTCTCCTATTGGGCTTTGACAATCCAATGCGGATATTAGTGCTGCAACGCATGCCACCGACGCAAATTAATATCGATGAAGATGCGCTTCGTTTCAAGAATCAATCGGCGCTAACTTTAACAGCAAAATTGCGACTTTTGCGCCATTTTCCTCAGCGCGATTCTGTATATCGATTCGACCGCCGTGCTCGTCCATAATTTTCTTTACCATCGCCAATCCCAATCCGGTGCCGCGCGGTTTGGACGTGACATAGGGTTCGAATGCGCGGCTCAGAATTTTCGGCGCGAATCCGGGGCCATTGTCGATGATCGATAGCCGCACTGCGTTGCTGACCGCGCCGTCGGTGCTGCGGTAATGAATTTCTTCAGTGGCGATATCGATACGCGGCGGCGGTGCGCCTGCGCTGTGCTCTGCCACTGCATCTTGCGCGTTCTGCAAGAGATTGTGAATGACTTGCCTCAATTGTGTCGCGTCCCCCATGACCCGCGGCAGTGCCGGCGCCAGCATCGCATGGATGACGTCGCTGTCGTCGCCGCCCGTGTACAAATGCAGGATTTCCTTGATCAGCGCATTCAGGTCCAGCGACGACAGCACGGCCGGCGGCGTCTTTGCATAATCGCGAAAATCGTCGACCATGCGCTTCATGGCGGCGACCTGATTGACAATGGTCTCGGTCCCCTTGTTGAGCATCGCCGCATCGTGCGCATTGAGTTTGCCGTCCAGCTTCATCTGCAGACGCTCGGCGGAGAGCTGGATCGGCGTTAGCGGATTCTTGATTTCATGCGCCAGGCGCCGCGCGACTTCACCCCATGCGATCGAGCGCTGCGCGGAAATCACGTCGGAAATATCGTCGAATACCACGATATAGCCGTTGCCGCTGGAAACCGGCAGATGCGAGCCGCGCGCCAGCAGCGTGATATCGCTGTCGCTATCGGCGCCGCCCACGCCCAATGTGCGCGGAATCTGGATCTGCTGCTGCCAGTGATGGTTGGCGCCGGCGCCGGCCGCGGTCTGCGCATTCTGTTCCGAAAACGCCTTGGTGATCGCTTGTGCAAAGGGCGTCAGGCCTGCGATGGCGGTCAGCGGTTTGCCGATGTGTTGATCGAAATCATGCTGCAGGATGCGCTCGACCGATTCATTGCACGTCACCAGCGTGAACTGGTCGTCGAACACCATCACGCCGGCCGACATGTTGGCCAGCACCGATTCCAGATACGCTTTCGCATTTTCCAGTTCGGCGCGGTTTTTTTCGACCGACGTGCGCGCCTCGAATAGTTGCCGGGTCATCGTGTTGAACGACTTCGTCAAGGTGCCCAATTCGTCCGACGTTGCGACAATCGGGCGCGGCGAGAAGTTACCTTCCGCGACGGCCTTGGTGCCCTCGGCCAGCAGCAGCAGCGGCTTGGCCAAATCGCTGGCGATCAGGAAGGCACTGACGATCGCGCCGAAGATCGCCAGCAGCAGCGTCAAGGTCAGGGTCACGATATAAATCTTGCGCAGGCCGGATCGTCCCAGCGAACGCTCCTGATACTCGCTGTATGCCGCGCGCAGCGCTTCGGCATTGGCGGCCAGTTGCGTCGGCACCGGTTGCAACAGCTGCAGGAAGCGCGACTCGTTTTGCAGCGACAGACCCCTGGTCGGCGGCGGGATTGCCACCACCACACGCATGCGCAGATTGGTCGCCACATCCAATGCAGAGGGCGCGGAAGCCGCCTGCATTGCTGGTTGAATCGGGGGTTTGGGATCGGCTGCGCCCTTGTTGTCATAGACGTCCGCGCCGCCTTCGATCGCGGAAAAGCCGCGCGACATGCGGGCCTGGCGCAGCATGGCGGTGGTCGGCAAATCCGGCACCAGTGCGCCGAGCCGGCCGCCGACATCGGCCAGGATGCGGCCGCTGGCGGTGACAACCGTCGCTTCCTGCATCTGGCTTTGATCGCGCAGGCGCGCCAGTTGCGTGATCTGCGCCGCATCGGACAGGTCCGATAATTCCGACGCGATATTGCGCGCCTTGGTTTGCAGATCCGTGAGCGACGCATCCAGCGCGGAGTGGCTCAGATTCAATCCCGACTCGAGCGCAGATTCAACCCGTATGTCAAACCATGATTCGATCGAGCGCGACACGAACTGCACCGATACCAGATAAATGACGGTGCCGGGCAGGATGCCGATCACGGCGAACAACAGCACCAGGCGCGCCATCAGGCGGGAGCCGAATCGGCCGCGCCGGTAACGCTTGAACAAGCGGGTCAACAACAGCACCACCAAACCCAGCAACGCGGCGGTCACCAGTGCGTTCAGTCCCAGCAGCCACGGATAATGCCGATCGAAAGACTGGGAATTTTCCGAGCCGGAGGCCAGCAAAAACAGCAAAATGCTGATGATGGCTCCGCCCACGACCAGCAAATAGCGCAATACGCGGGTCACGGTTACTCTGCCTTGAAATTGAAATATTTCCAATCGGACGAAAGGCGCCAGTCGCTGTTGTTCAATGCGTGAACCTGGAAGGGCTTGGGCAATTGCGCCAGGTCGAGCCGCATGCGTACTGCGACGTTGTAAATGGCACCATGCTTGAGCGCGCCGCGCTCCGCGACGACCCAGCGGCTCGGGCGCCGCACCAGCGACAGCGCATCGTCGAGCGTGCTGAAACTTTGCTGCAGACGGCCCGAGATTGCCGCATGATATTGGCGCGTCAATACATTGTAGGAAATGCGCACGGTTTGCGATGCATCGACCGCCTTCTCGTCAAACCAGTACCAGCGCGGCCTGTTCAGTTCGACTTCGGTCGTGAAGTATAAGGGCACGCCGCGTGCAATCACGTCTTCCAGTCCGGGGTTCAGGTCGAACGCAAAGGTGGCCGACAGCTTGATGCCGTCGTCGGTGCTTTCCAAATGGGCCTGCACAATCTCCACGCCATCTGCCGCACGGGCCGACGGCTGCGCAAACGCCAGCATCGACGCCGCCAGCAGCCAGCACGCGAGAAAATGAAGGAATCTTTGCGTCAAGTTCGGGGACGGCGTCAAAGCCGCTCAACAGGGTTGCGAAATACTATCAAATTGCCGATTTTTGGAATAGCGCGTAAAACAAGCCGTCGTGATCATTTAACCCTCGCATCGTCGGCAACAATTGCCCCGGCGCCTGCAAGCGGCGCGCCTGATTGCGCACGGCAAACGCGGCTGCCTGCGCTTCGGACTCCTGCGGCCACAGTGAGCATGTGACAAACAATAATTTACCATCGGGACGCAGCATCTTCCAAAGGTTGTCCAGTATTTGTGCGGAAAGTGTTGCCAATTGCGCCGCATCGCCTTTGCGCCGCAGCCAGCGGATATCCGGATGACGGCGCACGATGCCGGAGGCGGTGCAGGGTACGTCGGCCAGGATGCGGTCGAACGATTGTCCATCCCACCAGTCGCTGCGGCTTGCATCGCCGGCCTTGAGCGTTGCACGGCGTTGCAGCCGCTGCAAATTTTCATCAATGCGTGTTAGCCGCTTGGCATCGTTGTCGAGCGCCAGCACTTCCGCATCCGCACATTCCAGCAGATGGCCGGTCTTGCCGCCGGGCGCCGCGCATGCATCGAGCACACGCATGCCGTCCTGCACATCGAGCAACGGCGCCGCCAATTGCGCGGCCGCGTCCTGGACCGACACCAAGCCCTGATCGAAGCCCGGTATTTGATGCACCGGTACCGGCTGCGCCAGGCGCACCGCATCCGGCCCGATCTGGTCTGCGGCGATGGCTGCGGCGGCCAGGGTGTGCAGGTAGTCCGCCACCGCGGTCTTGCGCCGGTTTACGCGCAAGGTCAATGGCGGCGTGCCATTGCCGGCTTGCAGAATCGTTTGCCAATCGTGCGGATACGCCGCTTTGGCTGCGTCGATCCACCATGCCGGATAATTCAGCGCAGCGACCGGATTCTTCATGACCTGCGGCAGCAACGCATCGCGTTCGCGCAAAAAGCGCCGTAACACCGCGTTCACCATCCCTTTCGCATGCGCGATATCGGGATGCGAGGCGGCGGCGTTCACCGCTTGATCCACCACGGTAAAGTCGTCATACGGTGCGGTGCCGGGCGTGGCAGCGGGGTCCGACACCAGCGCCAGCGCGCTGCACAGCAAGCCATGCAGCAGCGCCGGCGCCGGCGCTTTCTGGGCCAGGACTGCGATCAGCGCTTCAGCCCGGCCTAGCCGGCGCATCGTGCGGTAGGCGATATCCTGCATCGCGCCACGCGCCTGCGGCGGCGCTTCCATGCGCGCAAACACCTGCGACAACGCCTGCGGCAACGCGCTGCCGTTGCGCACCAACGCAACCGCTTGGGCTGCGCCCAGCAGACTGAACGCGAGCGAATCCGTTTTTAATGAGGGCTTGGGTACTTTATGCACTTTAATTTTTCGTCAATGCCTCTTTGGCGCGCAGCGCGACAAAGATGTTTCGACCGTCAAAACGTAAAGGTGTGATTGTAGCGGGGCGGGGCCGGTCGCGGGCGGCTAATGCTCGTGCCGATGGTGGATATCGGGGAAATGCCGGTGCGTGGGGGCCTGCGGTTCGTGCTGATGCGGATGGCTGTGCGGTTCGGTGCCGTCCCATGCTGCATCGTGCGCATGCTGGTGATGCGCGTCGTTGCGGTTCGCATGGGTGTGCGATAACGGTTCATGCACGTGGAAATCATCGCCGCACCAACCGCTCAATCCCGCCGCCAATGCATGCAGAATGCTTTTGTTTCTTGGCCGGCATCGCGCTTAGGACTCGTTAGGGAATAACTTGGACTTTTTAGCGGTCGTCGCTGGATGCAATAC
>CAMLDH010000193.1 GCA_946478765.1 uncultured Oxalobacteraceae bacterium
CGCCCGGTTGGCGACGTCGACATGATTTACCTCTCGTCCGGAAGTGATTATCAATAGAATGCGCTTGCCGGGTTTGCGTTTGGCAATCATCTCAAATGGATAAAGCCGAGCAATTCTCTCAAACCTTAAAAAGAAAAGTGCCGTTTAGTTTTTAACTAAAACAGTATTAGTTTTAACTAAACGGCATTAGTCTTAACTAAACGGCATTAAGTATTTATCGTTCTATTTAACAAATTTTTCAAACATAGCCGCCGGCGTTGTCAATTCCCTTTAGCACAGCTTTGTTATGAACATCATCTTCCTTGTTCCGTTTGCTGAGTTGAAAAGCTTCTTGCTGTGTTGCTAGGGCTTCGTTGAACCCTGAGGCAATTACGCTGCTCATTATTTTCTCCTTAATAAATTAATAGATATCTATTTATCTGACCGCGCTGCAAACAAATACGGTCGATCATAAGTGGATATTTCATCGGAGCTGGTTCCATTGTTCGGATGACTTTCATACTGTGCGATATCGCGCGGCAAGTACGTTGACAAACACCGCAGTCGCGGTTGCTTCCACTTGCACATGCGGTTCGGCGGCCTCTTTTTTTGATCGGTGTCGATGCCACCGCTTTGGCGCACTGGGCCGTCAGCTACGCATGCGCGATCATTGCCGGGGTGATGTGCCGGTAGTGCCAGCCGTGCCAGTTGCGTACTTCATAGTGATCCAGCTCGACTCAGGAACGCGCACGAAATAGAAATAACTTCCCGATTTGTCTCGGGGCAGACGGGCGTATTGCCGCGTTGCCGCTCCTTTGGGTAGGGCGCTACACGGCACTCGGGGCGGTGGAGCGGGGAATTATGGGACATGGTGAAACAGGGGTTTCGTGGTGCAGTGCTCCACGAATTCCCCGCTTCACCATCCCGTCCGCCGCGATCGCATCACAGGACTCGGAGTTGACGCCAGACCGGCACTCGCAGCTCCAGGACGGTTCTGACGATTTTCGCCAGTGCAGCACGTTCCTCGTCTTTCGATTCCAATGGCTTGCTCTCCCTGTAATCGATCGTGTGTCTCTCCCTGACAACCATTTGCCATACTTGTTCGATGACGGCCTCGACCTGGTCCGCGTCGATACCGGCGCTCAGAACCCTGTACACGAGGCGCGGCACCTGTCCCGGAATGACGGCGGAACCCAGCAGCGGCGACGCCAGCACCGAGAAATTGGTGTCGGCGGGTGAATGTTGCGCCACTACGCGGCCCATCCGGTGTGCAGGTGCGCTTTCCACGTCGTGGTAGGAGGAAAAGAAGGGTGCAGCTTGCTCGGATCCGATCAGGAGTGCGGCAATTTCCGTCACCGTCACGCTGCTGTTCTGCAACGCCGGCAAGGCTGCCAGTTCCGCCAGCGTCCGCGGCCGTTCGGCCAGTGCGTCCAGCACAGGGGCAAACAATTTTTCCGGCACGGTCAGGGTGCCGATCATTGGAAGTTTCAGTTCGAGGCTCGCGTATTCGCGAACCACCGTCAATGCGATCCCGACCCGCTCCAGCCATTGCATCTGCCGCTCCTGCGACATGCGGCGCGCACCGCGCACGAACACATCGCGGCGGAAGCAGGTATTGAGCATGTAATCCTTGGCTGTTTCGCGCCACACGGCATCCGGTACCGTGTCCAGCAAATTCCGTTGCCCCTGCGTCAGGTAACGATGCGGAAAGGCGAATGGCAGGTAGGCCGAGCCAACGAAGTCAAGCTTGGCCACGGCGAAGTCGCGCGCCACGTCGGCAAAATACAAAGGCTCCCAGGCTAGATTCATGTATTCATGCGAGAGGTAGCGAGGGTCTGCCGTCTTGCAATAGTTCAAAATCGGCCGCATTCCTGTTGAATTGGTTTCGAAGTAGTCGGCTTCGTTGTCGACCAGTTCGTCCGTAAAGTCGCGCGCCTGCGAGAGTTGCTCAATGCTGGATCCCGGGTGCAGCTCTCCATACTCCCGCCATAAACGTTGCAGAGGAAGCATGGGAGCCCAGCCCGGCATCGCGTTGTAACCGCTATAAATAATGCCGCCGGGTTTCAGGTAGCGCCGGATGAAATTGACGATATGCTGCTTATTCTCGACGCTGATCCACGTATAGACACCGTGCATCGTAATGAAGTCGAATTGAGGCAATTCGACCTCGCCCTGAGCCAGTTCGGCGAAACTGTTTTCAAGCAGAGTCAGGTTGTCCAGTTCCGCATTCTCGGCCAATTCCCGTGCGGCCACCACCTGCGCCGGATTGAAATCTGCCCCAAAGAAGCGGCCATGCGGGTTGCTTGCCGCAAGAACGCTGACCGTCAGCCCCTGCCCGAAGCCGAGTTCGAAGTAGGTAAACGGCTTGTCAAGCGGTATCGGCTCGAAGCCATTGAGTACGCAAGCGAAGCTTAAATGCACCGGGCTCTGCTGAATGCAAAAGCCAGGAGCGTATTCCACGTCCGTTACATAACTATCAATCTTGCTCATTTGCGTCTCCCTTTTGGCGTGGTGTCGGTGCACGCATAGCCTGCTAGCACCTCGGTTGTCGTGTTTCATTTGAAATGAATTGGCCGACGGATCGCCTGTCCAGCTTTCGTCGTTACGTCATGCGCGGCGCGTCGTTAATCCAAGTTTGTGTGGTCGCCCTGAAGAAGGTGGTTCCATCAGTGGTGCAATGAATTTGCGGGGGAGCGAGAAGCGGAAGCCTTGAAATGCGAATGCGACTGCTCCGGCGAATTACCGGGGGTACGTCTGCAGTATTGGTGGGGGAAGGGAAAATCGGCCCGGGGCCCTTATCGCATTGCAGCATTGCTTGCGCGAGCAGGGGCGGCGCATCAAAATCAGGCTATGGGCTGCATGCCGAGCACATCGAATAGATAATCTGCTGGCGCCAGCTGCATTTGGTTCTGCGCCAGAGGCGCGCTATACTTGCAAATCATCAATAGACAGGTTTGGCTGTCGCGACTTCGTTGCGTCTTCTTCATTGACGTTCTGGGGTTGAAATTGCGGTATTCTGAGTTTTTGTACCAGTGAGATCAATTTGATGCTGTCGCTTTGGCAGCCGTGCCTTTATTTCCAGTAGCCTGTTCCAACACCGTCCCTATTAGGTGAATTATGTCCAACGACTTTTCCTTATCCCGCGATTTATTAGAAGAATTGATCTCCCTGGTGAATTCCAGACAGAGTTTTTCGGATATCCATCTGGAACAGGACATGCCGATGATGATCAAGACGCCGCGCGGCTGGCGGCAGGTGGGCGCGGAAGCCGTCACCCTCGAGGACATGGTTCCCGTCCTCAAGGCGATCGACGAGGACTGGGAAGACAAGATCATCGAACGTGCGATCGACCGGCCGTTCATCCTTACGGATTACCGGTTGCGCTGCAACGTTTTCCGTACATCCGGCGGCTCCAAGGTCACGGTCTCGATCCGGCGCTTGCCGCTGCACCCGATACCGCTGGAGAAAACCGGTCTTCCTCACTATGTGAAGACCATTCTGGAAGCGACGAGAGGCATCATTTTGGTTACCGGTCCGACCGGTTCGGGCAAAACCACCACGATCGCCTCGATGCTGGACCAGATCAACGCCACGCGCAGCGCGCACATCATCACGATTGAAGAGCCAATCGAGTATCAGCTTCAGCGCAAGCAGTCGATCATCTCGCAAAAGGAAGTGCCGACGGATACGGCGAGCTTTTTTTCCGGCCTGCGCGAAGCGTTGCGCCAGAAACCGGACGTCATGATGGTGGGGGAGATCCGCGATTTCGACACTGCCGACACCGTTCTGCACGCCGGCGAATCAGGGCACCTGGTATTGGCGACTATGCATACCAACAGCGCGGTCAGCGCGATTACCAAGCTGCTGGGCTTCTTTCCCTCCGAGCAGCGCGAACAGCGCGCGTCGGCGCTCGCCAATTCGCTGATCGGCGTCATCTTTCAAAATCTGGTGCCGACCGAACAGGGCGACGATGTCATTCTGGCGCACGAGATGGTTTTCAATAATAACCAGCAGGTGGCGCCCTATATCACCGACTTGAGCAAGGTGCACCTGATTGCGGAATTCATGCGCCGCAAAGAAGACAATATGTCGCGCAGCCTGAACGAAGTGCTGGCGCAACTGGTCGCGAAAAAGGCGGTGAGCGCAAAGGATGCCATGCGGGCCACCTACAACCGCCTGGAACTGCATGAAATGCTCAACAGCAAACGTTGATCCAAGGGTGCGCGACATGTTTTGACCCGCGCGATTGCGCACGGCGACGTAGCCCTCCTATCGGAACCGCGTGCCTGTTCCCGGCGTCGGCGGCGGGAAAAACGGAACTGGAACGGCTCCAAAGTCACCTACAAGAGCCTATCTCGATATGAGATAGGCTCCCAAGCAGCATCAGTGATCAATTAATTTTATGATTGGAGAACAAAATGAGCTCAATACCATCAGCGACGAAAATAATCGAAACTACGGTCGCGATTGCGGACGCCGTGAGTGCCGGAAACCGGTTGAAGCAGGTGGTTTGTCCGAAAGGCGACATTAAATAAAGGCTAACTGCGCAGCAATAAATTCATTGAATGTCGGCAGCGCTCCTTGGAACGCCGCCTCGCTTGGGCGCCTTGACGGCGCCCTTTTTCATTCGTTTTCGCGCCATGCGAGCGCTGGTTCAATCAGAGGCTGCGGCTGCGCGGAGAGGTTCAACGACCGGCGGTGTTCTGTAAGCAGGCCTATTCATTGCCGGTATGCGCACGTGCATCAGCATGCGTTTGTGCCAACTCGACACGGTTGCGGCCGGCTTGTTTGGCCTGATAGAGCGCCATATCGGCAATGCGGAACATTTCGCCGGCGTCGGCGAGTCCCGTTGCATCGCCCAGATCCGCCACGCCGGCGGAAAATGTGGCGAAAAACTCCGTGTCGCCGGCTTTGTGACAGATTTTTCCGAACGCTTCCCGGATCTCGTCGAGCACGCCGGCCGCGGCTGCGGCAGAGGTGGCCGGCAGGATCACGGCAAACTCTTCTCCGCCATAGCGGCCGATCAGATCGCCTTGCCGGAGGCGCTGCCGCAGGATTTGCGAAATCGCACGGATCACCTGGTCTCCTACCGGATGGCCATAGCTGTCATTGATCTTCTTGAAGAAATCGAGATCGACCATGACCAGCGCCAGCGGACTTCCATCCCGCTTGCTGCGTGCAATCTCGCGCACCAGCTGTTCCTTGATCGAGGTATGGTTGTACAGTCCGGTCAATCCATCGCGCATGATCAAGGTGCGCAGCGCCCGCGAGCGCTCGATCCGGCTCGATATGGAAAAGATGAGGTCTGCCTCCGCAACGGGCATGAGTAGAAAATCGTCCACGCCGGCAGACACGGCGCGGCGCCGCATATCAGGGTCCTTGTCTTCCGACAGCACCAGCACAGGCAGGCCAAGGAAAGCTTTGTCCTGCCTGATCAGCATCGTCAGGTCCACCCCGTTACAGGTGCTCGTGTGCACGTCTATCACAATCGCTTCCGGGTGGTGCTGGTTCAAGGTGCCGATCAGGTCGAGCGGTTTTTGCAGGCGCATCGTTTCCATCCCGGCCCGCGCGAGCAAGCGTTCGAGCCCGGCAAGTCTTTCGGCATCGCTGCCGACGACCAGAACGCGGTACGCCTGCTTGTCCACGCACTGGGCGAGGGACTCGATGTGCTCTTTCAGCGCGCCGATTTCCACCGGCTTGGCAAGATAGCCATCGACCCCGGCGCGGGCGGCAGCCAGGCGCGCTTCGAAATTGTTGTGGGGGGCAAGCCAGAGGATGGAAACCGGCGTTTTGCATTGGGACCGGATTTGCGTGATGCACGCCGGGTCGGCGAACCGGCTGTCACGGCTGCTGGGATCGACGACGATGCAGGTCAGGGCCTGTTTCGCCAACAGCGGTGCAAGCTGCTCCAACTGCGTCGCGATAGCAACCTCGTACCTGGAACATTGCAGTTGCCTTGCCGTATCGCGTGCGAGGAGGGCGTTGTCGCCGAGGAGGCAGATTCTTCTTGCCGCGGGCTGCGCCGCTGCAAGGGGCGCCGGCCGCGTCTCTTCTAGCAGGTTTGGCGGTAACGGCATTGGAGCAGGCGGTTTGTGCATTGCGTGTGCTTTCTTTCGTTCGACGGCGCAGCGGTAGCTACGAGTATATGGCCGGTCAGGCGCTTCATGCAAAAGCTTTGCCGCTCCGGTCTACCATGCTATCTGTGATGATTGAAAGCATACGAGTTCCTTTTCATGCGATTGCCTTGAACCCGATGCGGGAGGGTATTCAAATCGGCGCCTTTAGCAGGTAGTATTGCTGACGATGCTTGTTTAATGCTGCATCGCCAAGTGCGCGTGGCGGCAGCGACGCGATTTGATGATCACTTCGATTGGGATAAAGATGGATATTCGTAAGTTCGCAAGCTTCAGAAAATTTGTACCGGCTGTGATTGCCGCGACCGTGCTGTGCGCGACCGTGTTCGCGGACGAGGCTCCGGACGTGTCCGCGCTGTTGCGGGCAAAGCAGTACGCCGCCGCGCTTGCCAAGACAGACGAACATCTCGCGGGCCGGCCAAACGACCCTCAAATGCGCTTCCTCAGAGGCTTGGCCCTGACAGGAATGGGACGGCGCGAAGAAGCGATTTCGCACTTCACGAAATTGTCTTCCGACTATCCTGCCATGCCGGAACCCTACAACAATCTCGCCGTCCTGTATGCGGCAGGCGGCCAGTACGACAAGGCGCGTGTGGCGCTCGAAAGCGCGGTGCAAGCGAACCCGGCTTATGCACGCGCGCACGAAAATCTGGCCGATATGTATCTTCAGCTCGCCAGCCAGTCTTATGTTGCGATGCTGAAGCTGGAGCCGGACAACGCCAACGTGCGCGCCAAGCAGGCACTGCTGCTCTCGGCGGTCGATTACCGCGGCGAGCGTGCGGCTGCCGCGCCGGCTACCGCGCGGGCTGCCGCCGCGGCAGTCGTCCCGAACCAGAAAGCGGAAGTCGTGACGGCCATCCATGAATGGGCCGAGGCCTGGAGCGCGCGCGATGTCGCCGCTTACCTTGATTTTTACAGCCCGGATTTCCGTACACCGTCCAATATGCCGCGCGCCGCTTGGGAATCCGAGCGCCGCGCGCGCCTGAAAGGAGCCTCGTTCATCCACGTCACGGTCCGGGCGCCGGAGGTGTCCATCGACGGCACGAAGGCGACGGCAAAGTTCAAGCAACGCTATCGATCCGACCGCGCTTCATCTAGCGACCGCAAGACGCTGACATGGGAGAAACGCGGCGAAAAATGGAAGATCGTCCGCGAGGACAGTCATAAGTAACCGGTGCCGGGTTGCGAGGGCGCCGGCCGTTCTTGAAAAAGTGATAGCTGGCTCTAAGCAGGTCGTCAAAAATATTTTGACATCCTGTTTATCCATCATGCCGGTTGCGGGCGGGCGCTTGCGTTTGAGCGCGGACAGT
>CAMLDH010000194.1 GCA_946478765.1 uncultured Oxalobacteraceae bacterium
ATAATTCGTTGGTAAATGTCCATATTGGGACTACACTGCAAATAAAAGCCGCATTGGCCCTTCCTTAATCAGGTGAAATCATGCGTACCTGCCATATCGAGAGCGCCCCGTCCAAAAACACTGCGCAAGCCATGTCTGGCGCCGCTATCCGCGCGTTCGGCAATATTTCGCAATTGTGGCAGCTCGGGGTCGAAGAACAACTGACACTGCTGGGCGATCCGCCGCGCTCGACTTTTTACAAATGGAAAAAGCAACCGGAAACTGCCCATCTCGGGCGCGACACACTGGAGCGGATCTCCTACCTGCTCGGCATCTACAAAGCCTTGCAAATCCTGCTGCCGGAACCGAAGGCAGCCGATAGCTGGATCAAGAAGCCGAATGCGGCACCTTTGTTCGGCGGCAAAAGCGCACTGGACCGCATGTTGTCGGGAAACGTGTCCGACCTGTATGTGGTGCGCCAGTATCTTGACGCGATGCGCGGTGGCTGGGCCTGATGTATCCGCTTGCGCAAATCGACTGGCACCCGGCCTATCGTCTCGTTCCTACCCGATTCCCTTCCATCGACCTGTTCGACCGGGTCGCTTCGGCGAACGACTTCGATGCGTTATACGCACTCGAAGCGATGACCAACGAGCGCATCCGCGATGAAGTGGGCAACATTGAATTGGTGCCGAGGGATGAACGCGTATACGGCCCAGGCAGCGGCCCAATCATGGCCGCATTTACGCATTTGAATCCGCACGGCAGCCGCTTCAGCGACGGGAGCTATGGTGTGTTCTACGCCGCGAGGGAAAGAGAAGCCGCGATCGCGGAAACCAAGTACCACCAGTCCAAGTTTTTGCTGGCGACCAATGAGTCGCCGATCCAGCTGCAGATGCGGGTCTATCATGTCGAGGTGTCGGGGCAGCTGCATGACTTGCGCGCACTGGATCGCGATGATGCGATTTACCACTCAAGTTCTTACGCCGCGGCACAAATGCTGGGCAAGCAATTGCGCATGCAAGGGTCGCATGGTGTGAGTTACAGCAGCGTACGGCTTGCGGAAAGAGAATGCGTCGCGATCTTCAAGACTGACGCGGTATCGAATTGTCGGCACGCGAGTCACATGCTCTATCAGTGGGATGGCGCGAAGTTTTCGGAGGTGTATGAGAAACTGGGGTAAGAATAAGAGCACTCTTAGCACTCTTGCCTGGCCCGCTATTGTGAAGAAATGAAAAAAAGGGGTTACGCCGAAACGTAACCCCTTGATTTTACTGGTGGGCCTCCCGTGAGTCGAACACGGCACCAACGGATTATGAGTCCGCTGCTCTAACCAAGCATGAGCTAGAGGCCCGCTAAACTTTACTAATTAGCTGCCTTCCAGGAAGCTCTTCAACTTGTCGGAGCGAGATGGATGACGCAGCTTGCGCAGCGCTTTTGCCTCTATCTGACGAATCCGTTCGCGGGTGACGTCAAACTGCTTGCCGACTTCTTCCAGTGTATGGTCGGTCGACATTTCGATACCGAAACGCATACGCAGCACTTTTGCTTCGCGCGGCGTCAGTGAGTCTAGCACGTCTTTCACCACGCCACGCATCGAGGCATGCAAGGCGGCATCGGCCGGCGCCAGCGTGTTGTTGTCTTCGATGAAGTCGCCCAGATGCGAATCGTCGTCGTCGCCGATCGGCGTTTCCATGGAGATCGGTTCTTTCGCGATCTTCATGATCTTGCGGATCTTGTCTTCCGGCATTTCCATCTTGATCGCGAGCGTTGCCGGATCCGGTTCTGCACCGGTTTCCTGCAGAATCTGACGCGAGATACGGTTCATCTTGTTAATCGTTTCGATCATGTGGACCGGGATACGGATGGTGCGGGCTTGATCCGCGATCGAACGCGTGATTGCCTGGCGAATCCACCATGTCGCATAAGTCGAGAATTTATAGCCACGCCGGTATTCGAACTTGTCCACCGCCTTCATCAAACCGATGTTGCCTTCCTGGATCAGATCGAGGAATTGCAAACCGCGGTTGGTGTATTTTT
This sequence comes from uncultured Oxalobacteraceae bacterium, assembly GCA_946478765.1. The sequence continues at coordinate 2,020 of CAMLDH010000194.1, forward strand.
TCGCGATCGAAATCACGAGACGCAAGTTGGCTTCCGTCATTTCGCGCTTGGCCTTGCGCGCCTTCATTTCGCCGGCAGCCATCTTCTTGTTGATGTTGCGCAGGTCAGGCAAGGGCAACACGACGCGTGCTTGCAGGTCGATCAGTTTTTGCTGCAGTTCCTTGATGGTCGGCACGTTGCGGCCGAGAATCGCGCTGTAGGCATGCGGCGCATTGACTTCGCCATCGATCCAGTCAAGATTGGTTTCATTGCCTGGGAAAACCTTGATGAAATGGCTGCGCGGCATGCCGCATTTGTTCACCGCGACATCCAGAATCTGTTTCTCGATATGACGCACTTCATCGACTTGACCGCGCAAGGTATCGCACAGTCTTTCGACGAATTTTGCAGTGAAGCGAATGCCCAGAAGCTCATTCGAAATTGCTTCCTGCGCTTTTATGTACGGCTTGGAGTTGTAGCCTTCTTTCTCGAAAGCCTTGCGCATCTTGTCGAAATTGGTCGAGATGGTCGCAAACTTTGCCAATGCATCACGCTGCAATTGCGCCAGTTGTTCGGCCGAGAAGCCGGCCGCGCCGGATGCATTGCTTTCGTCTTCTTCCTCGCCCTCTTCTTCGTCTTCGTCTTCCTCGTCTTCGTCCGAAGCAACAGGCGCGGCGACGATCACCTGAACATCGGATGCATTCGGATCAACCAAGCCATCGACGATTTCATCGATCTTGGTTTCGTCTTTTTCGATACGCTCGGCGGCGGCAAGAATTTCGGCAATCGTGGTCGGGCACGCGGAAATCGCCTGGATCATGTCCTTCAGGCCGTCTTCGATGCGCTTCGCGATTTCGATCTCGCCTTCGCGCGTCAGCAGTTCGACCGAACCCATTTCGCGCATGTACATGCGCACCGGGTCGGTGGTACGGCCAAAGTCGGAGTCGACGGTGGACAGTGCCGCTTCTGCCGCAGCTTCTGCCTCGTCATCGCCCGTGACGGTGGCGACGTTGTCCGACAACAGCAGGGTTTCTGCATCGGGCGCGTGTTCATAGACCGCGATGCCCATGTCGTTGAACGTGCCGATGATGCCTTCGATCGCTTCCGGATCGACAATGTTTTCAGGCAAGTGGTCGTTGATTTCCGAATATGTCAGGAAACCGCGTTCCTTGCCCAGCTTGATTAGTGTTTTCAGTTTCTGGCGACGCGCTTCGAGCTCTTCTTCGCTCGCTTCGGTATCCGATGAAAACGCGTCTTTCAACAATGCTTTTTCTTTTGCCTTGCGGTCTTTTGCCTTGGCTTTGTCGACCGCCTTCAATTCGGCGCGCTCGACTGCATTCAACGCGGCGACTTCATCGTTCTCGGGTTGAAACTCTTTCGGCTTGCGACCGCGGCGGCCCGGCACTTTTACCGACGGCAACACGTAACCGGACGTGTCAATGGCGGCCAAGGCTGCGGCATCGGTCGTTTGGCTGACCGTCGATACGGCGCCGACAACCGGTTTGATCTCAGCTTTGGCCGCAGTTTTTGCCGGCTTGGTAACGGGTTTCGATTCGGATTTCTTGTTTGTCACGGAAGCTTTCGATTGCACAGGGGCTGCTTTCGCAGTCACTTTGGATAAAGGTTTTGCGTTTGATGGCGTTGCAGCGGCTTTAGTGCCCGCTTTGGGCATCGCTTTCGGCGCCATCTTGGAAGATTTCTCCGCAGTCACACTGGGCTTTGCCGCTTTGGCTTTGCCTGCCGCCGTCTTTTTCGGGGCAGGCTTGGCGGCCGCCGGCTTTGCATTTTTTGCAGAAGGTGTCAGGGTTTTCGCGGATTTCGTCATTGCGCTCGCCATGGAATCAACTATAACAACTTGGTTGCTCTTGCCGCGTACAGCAAGCTGCGCGCGTGAAACCGATTTATGCGCATTTCAATGGCTTGCATCCGCCCGCGCAATATTTTCTGATTCGATTCTCTTCCGATCCTTTTCGTCCGCCAAATGTAATTCACTGCCCGACGGAATACCTCCTAAGACCTTGAATCAAAAGCTTTTAATTATAGCATAGAGCATACTTTTGCTCCAATATTACCAATCCGACAAGCTCATCGTTGTGCAATTTCCGTCTCTGCCTGACGCCGCAATTGCTCTTGTTGCACCGTGAGTTCACGGTAACGCGTACGCGCTTCTTCTGCACCCAATCCAGACGCCGCCAATTGATCGAGTTCGCCTTTCAACAGTTTCATTTTAGTCTGCCTGATCGCGCCGGCAAGTTCCAGACGTGCAGCGTCAATTTCCGACTCCGGCTCTGCTGCAATTTCGGCAATCATCGGCTCGAAATCGGCGCCGCCGACGCGCAACACTTCCGCCAGTGCAGCAAAATTGGCTTGCGTACCCATGGCCTGACTGGCAGTAATCAGTTGCCCCCACATTTCCGCATAATCCGGCGCCAGTTGCGCCACGGCTATCACCGCAGTGTGATCCAGCTCAAGCGCCAGCGCCGGATGCGCGACCAGCAAGCGCATGATCTGGCGTTCCAAGCCGACCGGCGCGGTACGCTTGCTCTTGGGTGGCGCAATGCGCGCACGCGCCACCGGTTGCGCCAGCTCAAACAATGCTTCGATTTCTGCCGGCGTGGTGTGCGTCGCTTGCGCAAGACTGCGCACGATTTGCAAGCGCAGTGCCGAGGGTGGCATGCTTTGCAACAGCGGTTTTGCATCGAACTGCGCGCGCGCGCGGCCTTCCGACGAATTCAAGTCATTACCTGCGAGGACTTCCTTGATCAGGAATTGCGACAATGGCATCGCATCGTGCACTTGCTGCTCGAAGGCTTCTGCACCCAACTCGCGCACATAACTATCGGGATCGTGTTCGGTCGGCAGGAACAGGAATTTGATGATCTTGTTGTCGGTTGCATGCGGCAAGCTTGCATCCAGTGCGCGCCGAGCAGCACGTCGCCCAGCGGCATCGCCATCAAAGCTGAAAATCACGTGATCGGTCTGGCGCAACAGCTTTTGCACATGGATCGGCGTACAAGCGGTGCCCAGCGTGGCGACCGCTTGCGGAAAACCCAGTTGCGCTAATGCCACGACGTCCATGTAACCCTCGGTCACCAATGCATAACCCGCGTCGCGAATTGCCTGACGCGCCTCGAACAAGCCATACAACTCGCTTCCCTTTTGAAATAAGGGTGTCTCGGGAGAATTCAAGTACTTGGGTTCGCCCTTGTCGAGCACGCGGCCGCCGAAGCCGATCACTTGTCCTTTGGTATTGCGGATCGGGAACATGATGCGATCACGGAAGCGGTCGTAGCGCTTGCGATTCGCGCCCTCTTCATCGGTGCGATCGATCACCAGCCCCGATTCAGCCAAGGCGACATCTTCATAATCGGCAAATACCGCGCGCAGGCTGTCCCAGCCTTCAGGCGCGTACCCCAACCCGAACTTCGCGGCGATTTCCCCGGTCAAGCCGCGCCCCTTCAGGTAATTGACCGCATGTGGCGCGCCGCGCAATTGGTGGCGATAAAAATCGCACGCGCGCGTCATTGCTTCCGATAGTGCAAGACTTTTTGCCTGGTGTTCCGCCCGTTGCGCGGGCGGCAGCTTGTCGTCGCTTTCCGGCACGGCCATGCCGACGTTTTGCGCGAGGTCTTTGACCGCCTCGACAAAGCCCATGCCGGAATATTCGATCAGAAAACCGATCGCGGTACCATGCGCACCGCAGCCGAAGCAGTGATAAAACTGCTTGGTCGGGCTGACCGTGAAACTGGGCGATTTTTCGTTGTGAAACGGGCACAAGCCCATGAAATTCGCGCCCCCCTTCTTCAATTGCACGTAGCGACCCACCACATCGACGATATCGATGCGAGTGAGTAGATCCTGAATGAAGGATTGCGGAATCACGGCAGTTCAGTGGCGCGAAGCGTCTTTCTGCACAAGAATGCTCAGGCTTTGGTCAACGCCGCCTTCACCAGACCGGACACGGCGGTCATGTCGGCACGGCCGGCGAGTTTGGCTTTCAACACGGCCATGACCTTGCCCATGTCTTGCGGGCCGGCGGCACCGGTTTCGGCAACAGCGGCAACCACCGCAGCCTGCACTTCGGCATCCGACAATGCTGCGGGCATGTAATGGGACAGCACGGCGACTTCGGCTTTCTCGATATCGGCCAGATCCTGGCGGCCGCCGGCTTCAAACTGACTGATCGAATCCTTGCGCTGCTTGATCATCTTTTCGATGATCGCGAGGATATGCGTGTCGTTCAGCTCGACGCGCTCATCGACTTCCTTCTGTTTCATTGCCGCGGTCAGCAAGCGTATCGTACCGAGCTTGGCAGTTTCCTTGGCGCGCATCGCGGCCTTCATGTCCTCGGTGATTTGTTCTTTCAAGCTCATGCAATCCTCCAACGTTGATCAACATTCAAATCCCAACCACCATTAAACGCCAAAACCCGCCGCGGACTTGAACCGGAGCGGGTTTGCGATCCAACCGCACAATGTGCGGTGGAAATATTAGTAGAGCTTTTTCGGCAATTGCTGGCTGCGGATGCGCTTGTAGTGGCGCTTCACGGCAGCGGCGAGCTTGCGCTTGCGCTCAGCAGTCGGCTTCTCGTAAAACTCGCGCGCACGCAACTCGGTCAGCAGACCGGTTTTTTCAATAGTGCGCTTGAAGCGACGCATAGCGACTTCGAACGGCTCGTTTTCTTTAAGGCGGATTGTGGTCATGTACTAACTCAAGCCAAGGTTTTATGGGAAAGACGGCGAGTATAGCAGCTTTGAATTGCAATGGGAAGCGCCTTTGTCGCCTGTTTTATCGGTTTGCGACAAGCAGGATTTAATATCAAAAAGACAATCCTGCCGCGACGCCGGACGCCCATGCCCACTGGAAGTTGTAGCCGCCCAGCCAGCCGGTCACATCAACCGCTTCGCCGATGAAGTGCAAACCCGGCACCTGGGTTGCCATCATGCTTTGCTGCGACAGCTCGCGCGTATCGATGCCGCCCAAGGTTACTTCGGCCTTGCGATATCCTTCCGAACCATTCGGAATGATGGTCCAGCGATTCAAGGATTCGCCCAGGCGGCGCAGTTGCTTGTCTTGCATGTCGGCCACGCGCGCTTCGGGTTTGAAGTCGTTGGCAATCAATAGTCCTTCGGCCAGCCGTGCCGGCAACCATTGCGCAAGATGATTGCCGATATTTTTCTTGATCGTGCCTTTTTCCCGGATCAGCGCGTCGGCGACATCGATTTCAGGCAACAGGTTGAGCGTCAGCGCGGTACCCGGCTGCCAATAACTCGAAATCTGCAGAATCGCCGGCCCCGACAACCCGCGATGCGTAAATAGCAGGTCTTCGCGGAAATGCCCGCGCGTTTTCTTTGCGCCGGTCTCCACCTCCACTTCCAGCGCGAT
>CAMLDH010000195.1 GCA_946478765.1 uncultured Oxalobacteraceae bacterium
CGTCTTCGTCAAAGGCCTTGATAAGCACATCTACTTCAACCAAGCTGTTCTCGACCAGGGCTTTCTCCCCGAGTGGATACGTGTTTAATCGGGTGCGCCTTGACCAGGATACCTGGGAGTTTGTTATGAATTGCAGCAACAAAACAATTTCCATCAAGCAGTGCTGCACAGAAATGGGTGCGGTTGGGCAAGCGGTGATTTAGCCCCCCATAAATAACTGTACTAATGAATGTGAGAAGATTCCCAAATTAGACGTTATTTCAGGGATCATGCCCATCAAACGCCACGGACTAGACAAGCCATTGCCAAACTAAAGGTAAATTAGTTTTTTTACTCAGAACAAGTGCTGGCCCAACCTGCAAAGACGCAACAATTTCAGAACCAAGTAGAGACTGGGGAGCACTGCCCTCACCAAGATGCGTCCATGACACTAGATAGAGATATGAACGAGGTTAAAAAATATTGGCGCGATAAAATTACCAGTTTACTTCAATGGGGATCAGCACTATGTGTTTTACTTTCCGGTTGGGCAATACAAAGTCAGGAGAAGTTCAAACTTATGGGCTCTTGGCCTGCGCAAAAAAATGAAATTCTTGCGGCTATCGGGTTGCTTGCGGTCAGTATTCTCTTAGCGCCACTTTTACCGCTTGCGGTATGGTATATCTACAAACATTTTCTCAGCACTGACATCGATGAAACAGTGTTGCCATATCGCTTTGCAATGACATTCGCCATTGTGCTTCCACTACTCGCACTGATAATTGCCGTGCTTATATGTATTTTTTGAATGCTCGCCTCTGTCGAATCCTATACAAACACATTGAGAGTCAAGAGCTCTGGTCTTGCGCGAACGTATTTGCCACACTCTTGAGGCACGACCCACCAAGAAGTAAATGTCCCGCAGCGAGATTTTTTCTCACGCTGATTCTCCTTGATTCGCCAAGCCAGACGCGTATTCTGACTTGCTTTTAAAAGCTGAACAGGACGTATTCTGCACCACACATTTATTGGGGTTCGACATCAGCGGTGTTGCCGACGATGCTACAGAACGGTCCGTTCCGCGTCTCAGAAATAATTCCGTGCCCTTTTTTCTGGCTCATTCAATGCATCGGGCTACGCGATCTGGCCGACCAGTTCGATGCCAAGCCAGCGGAAATCAGGGCGTTGTTTGACAACCAGCTCGACCCGACACGCGCCACCGATTTGCGGGATCGGATGCTGGCGGCGGGGTTGCCGATTTGAATCAAGATAGACGCAGATAATGTGAGCTGACGGCGATGGTTTGCAAGCCGGCGCCGCTGGTTGCAAGCATGGTCGCAGATAATGTGAGCCGGAGGAGCCGTCAGTCGCAACTATTCTGAGCTGGAAAATGCGCTGATTGCGAGCCGGACCGGTTTCGATTGCAAGCTTTTACAGGTAGGCGTCGCAGATGACGTTGGCGCCGATGGTCTGCGGCAGCGTCGTCGCCAGGATCAGTTCGGCATCGCCGTTGCGCGTGCGTTTGGTTTGAGTTCTGCTGTCGATCGGACGATCAAGCGCTTGAGCAAACGACGGCTCAGGATGCTGAACCAGATTTCAGCCTGATTGAGCCAGGATGCATGGATCGGGGTATAGATAAACCGGATACGGTGGGATGGATCCGACAGAAATGCTTTGCGCGGCTCCATGTTTTCCAATATCCCGGTCTTGCCCTTCTTGCCCAGATCGTCGGCAATCCCGCAGCTTTGTGCGATCCACTTCACCAGTCCCGCCGACTTATGCGTATTGAGCTGGTCGACGACGAATGACCACTGATCTGAAGGATCGGTGTTCACCGTATTTTGCACATGCCGCACAAAATCCTTTTCAGTGCGGGTATCGCCAATATAAAAATTCCCCTATGCGCCCTCCTTCATTCAATGCCGTTGCAGTGCAGGCAATCGCCGGCAGCAACTGGATAACCAGTCGAATACGGCCGGCCAAAGCCGGGCGTGCGCATTACTCCCGACCAGTACGCCGACATGTTGAATAGCCACGCCGATATCCCCTTCGTACGGCAGCAATTTCCTGGGCGAGCCAGTTGTCGACCGGTGGAATGGAATGATGGATTCGGCCGGGATAATGGTGCTGCGCGGGTCGTACACACTGAGCAGCGGAGCGCTTAAATCGCCGGGCCCGATCTGTCGGCCGCGGATCGTCAACCGCCCTTGCATCAAGCAATCGCTGCGATACAGCAGTTCGATGGTTTCCGCGAATAATTTGCCCGGCATCGGGAATTCGTCGAGCGTCCAGCGTTCGACGCGTAGATGGGTCGTCAGTGCGCGCACATTCCCGGCGCACAAAAGCCAATCCATGTAACGCTGCCATTGAAATTCGCCGGGTGCGGCGATTGCGCAGACCAGATTGAGGAAGGAACCCGGAACACGTCCAAAAATATCGGCAATGAATGCCGCATCGGGTGTGGCGGCAATCAATGGTGTAAAACGCCCTGCCGCTTCGGCGAAATGCAACGGCGCCTCCAGCAGCACCAGGCTGCGCACCCGTTGCGGATGCAGGCATGAGAATATGGCCGCCAACGTGCCGCCCAACGAATGGCCGGCCAGAGTAACCTGTTGTTGTCCGGCGTCCGCTTCGATCGCATCAACACAATCCGACAGCAGGCGGTCGGCATAGTCGCTCAATCCGAAGCACTGCCCGCCTTTTTCCAAAGGAATCCATTCCGCCAGGTAGACGCGCATGCCGCGCTGCAGGCAGCCGCGTACCACGCTGATGTGCGGCGCGAGATCCCAGATATAGCAGCGTTTGATCGGCGCCGGAACAAGCAGCATCGCCGGGCCATCCTGTGAGGGGTCGCCATAGGCGCGCAGTGTCAAGCCGGCTTGCTTGTGCAAGATGCGAAACGGTGTTTCCAGCGGCCCCAGGGCGGCGGCATCAAGGAGTGCGCCTTGCGCACACCGGAGGTAATCCATTTGCTCAAGAGCCAAGGCAGCCGGGAAAGCATTGTTTTCAAATGAATCGAATCGGGCCGAACCGACCGGCTGCGCAGCAATATTTCTTTGCATTGCCACTTGATTGGTATCCGCAACGTTGAAGGCCCAATGGCCGTGGGCATTAAAAAGTTACCGGCAATCTGATTGACGCTGCCAACCTGCCGTGGCCGCATCGAATGAATCCTATGTATGCATTGTGAGTGGTTGGCTGCGCTAATGTTCAAGTTATTTCATGCACGTTTTCTAGCTCACTTTTGGTTTGCGCGGTATCCGTGCAGGCTTGACCGTTGCTCGTAATTCGGCAGCGATCCGCTGGCATTCTTCGGCTTGGCGCCGCCAGTTTTCGGCCTCGGCGCGAGATGCCGCTGCTTGCGCGACCGTATCGGCTAATTGCGCCTGGGTGGTCTTGAGTTCCTCGGCGGCCAGACTCCGCGCCGCGTTTACCGCCTGCAAATTGCCTTCCAACATGCCGGCCTGTTGCCGGCAGTCGCCAAGTTGTTCCTGCAATATCGCCATTTCCGCGCGATGCCGTTCCGTGATTTGAGTGCCTGCCAGCCGGACGGCATCCAATTCTTTCTGCAGCTTGGCGGCGACGCTTCGCTCCCGGTCGATTTCCAGCAGCGCCCGTGTTTCCGCCCCGCGGAAACGTTCATCGGCGAGTTGCGCTGCGGCACGCAGCTTGTCCAGTTCGGCCGTAAAATCCCGGCGAGCACTTTCCAGGCGCTGTTGGTGGGCGGCGTTTTCTTCTTTCGCCTGTTTCAATTGGGATTCGAGTGCGGCATGGGTGGCGCCGGCGGCGGCTAGTCGCTGATCAAGCGTGCTGATTCGTTCATTCGCCTCGACCAGGGATTGCCGCGTCATTTCCAATGCATTACGTGCGCTATCTCGCTCTGTTTCTGCGGCAGTTGACGCCGCTTTCGCCTCGTTTACCGCAGCCTGCGCCTCGCTTTGATAGGATGCCAGGCTTTCATGCGCCTGTGCCTGCGCGGTCGACCACAGTGCCGCCGTCAACTCGCCTGCGGCGGTTTTCAGGACCTCGGGCAGATCCGGATGCTCGATCCGGACCCGGCTTTTTTCCCGCAAGTCTTCCCAGAATTTGTTAAGTGCTTCGGCCGGCGCCGTCATGCTGCCCTTGCGCACGAGTTGGTAGAGTTTGTTGGCCGTCGGCGTCATGCCGTACCGGAAAAAGAGCAAAATGCAAACTTCACGGTACAGATCCTGCGTGTGCGGAAACTGGTCGCGCAAGCGTTCAATCGCGGCAAGAAGTTGCTTTTCGTCGGCAGGACTGTCCATGATGCATTTCCAATGAAGTGAATTTAAAAATAATACTACGTATTATATTTAATTTACAATTTTCTTTTTCGTAAATATGACATTATTCGTATAATGTCGAGTATTATGAAGTATTGATCAAATAAAATACGCCGAGCTCGCGATGTCATCCGAAGATTCGAATTCTGCTTCCGTGCTCGTCATCGAGCCGATAGAAAGCGTCCGGCTTGCGCCGGACCTTGATGGCCGCAACGGCGCCAACCGCGCATCCGGCAACCGCCCCCAAGTGGCCGCCAATACCGATGTCGACGCGATTAAGGCGTGGCTCGCGCGCTTCATCGATACCGAGACCACGTTCGACAACTATCGCAAGGAAGCGGAGCGTCTGCTGCTGTGGTCAACCGTCACCATGCAAAAACCGATATCGTCGCTGACGCACGAAGACCTGCTGGTGTATCAGCGCTTCCTTGCCGATCCCCAGCCGACATCGCGCTGGGTGATGCCGCGCGGGCGCAAGGTCGCGCGCTCCCATCCCGATTGGCGACCGTTTGCGGGTCCGTTGGCGCCATCCAGCCAGCGGCAGGCGATCGTCATTCTCAACGCCCTGTTCTCCTGGTTGGTGAATGCCGGTTACCTGGCCGGCAATCCATTATCGCTGTCGCGCCAGCGCGCTCGCAGGGCGAAGCCGCGCATCACCCGCTACCTCGAAGAGGAATTGTGGCTGGAAGTAAAGCTCACGATCGGCCAAATGCCGAAGGAAACCGATCGGGAGCATGAACATTACTTCCGAATGCGGTGGCTATTTTCTCTGCTGTACCTATGCGGATTGCGCATCTCCGAAGTGGTTGGCAACTCGATGGGTGGTTTCTTTTGTCGGCGCGACAAGGATGGCGAAGAGCGCTGGTGGCTTGAAATCCTGGGCAAAGGCGATAAGCTACGGATCGTGCCGGCAACCAATGAATTAATGGTCGAGCTGGCGCGCTATCGCCGGGAAAAAGGCCTTTCTGCTTTTCCGTTACCGGGCGAAGACGTTCCGCTGCTGTTGCCGATCGGCGCTCGAAAAGACTCAATGACACGCGGCGCGCTGCATGCGATCGTGAAAAAGGTTTTCGAAAACACTGCCATCCGGCTCCGGCAACGCGGTGAGCAATACAATGCAATTGCAGATCGTGTCGAACAGGCGTCGGCGCACTGGCTGCGGCATACGGCCGGTTCGCACATGGCCAACAGCGATGTCGATTTGCGCCATGTGCGCGACAATCTGGGGCATGAATCGATCAGCACAACCAGCAACTACCTGCATTCCTCCGATGATGCGCGGCATCGGGAAACGGAAGCAAGGCACAAGATCAAATGGTGAAACATACCCCTTCTTGCTTTGCTTTGGGCGTTGCCGCAATCGTCACTATTGCGATGTCAGTGCCGGTGGCGATGATGAATATCGGGGAAATGCGGATGGGTGTGCGTGAGCACTCCGTGCCAGTGGGGATGGCTATGCGGCTCCTTGCCATCCCACGCAAAGTCATGCTCATGCTGGTGGTGTGCGTCGTGACTGTGTGCATGCGCGTGCGACAACGGCACATGGGTATGCGCATGCGCGTGCTTTTCAGTCAGATGCAGCCAAATGCCGGCCCCCATCAGCACCGCTGCAATCCAGAAAATCAGGCTCGGCGTATCGCCTAGCATCAACAGTGAAATGACCGCTCCCGCAAAAGGCGCGACAGAAAAGTAGGCACCGGTTCTGGCTGTGCCGAGATGCCGCAGTGCCAGTACGAACAACACCAGGCTCAGGCCATAGCCACAAAAGCCGACCACGCCCGCAGTCAAGGCCGTGCGTATTTCAGGCATCGGCAAGCCAAGCGCGAGCGCAATCGACAGGTTGACCGCGCCCGCCACCAAGCCTTTGATCCCCGCGATTTGCACCGCATCGCTGGCCGATACCTTGCGCGTCAGATTGTTGTCGATTGCCCAGCACAGACAGGCGGCAACGATCGCCAGCGCCCCCCACGGCACGCCGAGCGCAGGCATCTGTTCCCAGGACAATAAAATTCCGGCCACGATGATGAGCAGCATGCCGATAAAAATACGGCGGTCGAAGTTTTCCCTGAACACAAACCACGCCAGCATGGCCGTCAATACGCCTTCCATGTTCAGCAGCAACGATGCCGACGATGCCGGCGTGCGTGTCAAGCCGATCATCAGCAGTACCGGCCCGGCAATACCGCCCGCCGCAATCGCGCCAGCGAGCCACGGCAGGTCGGGCGCGGTCAGGCGTGCCGATGCGTCCTGTTCAGTGCGGGAAATCAACGCGCGCAGGATGAACCACGCGAGCAAGCCGAGGCCGCTACCGAGATACAGCAATCCGGCCAGCGTCACCGGCGCGACTTGGCCGATCAGTATTTTGGAGAAAGGCGTACTGGCGCCGAATAGCGCGGCGGCCAGTAACGCATAGAGGATGCCTTTATGCATGGTGATCCTCCAGCGTTGCGAGGCAGATACTTGATGCGAACTTGTTCATGAAAATCGCCGCCGATAACGGCGCCTTATCTGTAGAAGAGCATCTGAAATCGTCGAACAGCATCACGTTATCTTGCTATTGCATTGACGCAGTCTCTTCAGGCGGTTGCACTTTCCGAAACATCCCAAGCAACAACAAATCGTAGACGATCTTCAGGCCACCGGCCACCACCAGCGGCCAGCCGAAGGTCGATGCGCTGAGCATGATGCCGGCCAGTAGCGGACTGGCCGCCGATGCCAGGCTGCGCGGCACCGCCGTGATGCTGGCCGCCGCCGCACGCTCTTCCGGCGGCACCACCGCCATCACATACGAACTGCGGGTCGGGACATCCATCTGCGACAGCGCACTACGCGCCAGCAGCAACGCGATGGCCCAGCCCAAGGTGGGCATGAACGGCACCAGGACCAGCAAAATGTTGGCCGGCAAATGCGTAAACACCATCGTATTGACCAGCCCGAAGCGATCGGCGATCCGCACCGCCAGCAAATACGAGAACGCCGAGCATATTCCGGTCCAGAAAAAGATGGTGCCCGCCAGTAGCATGGATAGCTGGAATTTCTGGAGCAGCCACAACGCAACCATTGCCTGTACCACGAAG
>CAMLDH010000196.1 GCA_946478765.1 uncultured Oxalobacteraceae bacterium
TCGTGATTTTTTGAATTGCCTGTCCCGCCACGCCAGGCACAAACGCATGCGCCGGTCCTTGTCCCGGAATCGCAATCAGCGGATCGATTTGCAGCAAGGGGATCACGACAAATGCGCGTTGCATCATGCGCGGATGCGGTACCGTCAGCGCTTCGGATGAAATGATTTCGTCGCCATACAGCAGCAGATCCAGATCCAGTGTGCGCGGCGCATTCGGATAGGGGCGCTCGCGTCCGGCCGCATGTTCCAGTGCCTGCAATGCATGCAGCAGTTCCTGCGCGCTCAATCCGGTTTCGATGCGGGCTACGGCGTTGATGTAATCGTCGCCGTCCGCATCCAGCGGCGCACTGCGAAACAGGCTGGACTGGCCGCTGACAGTGGTTTTGTCCAGTGCATTCAATTGCAGCAGCGCGCGTTGCACATGGCTGCGCGCGTCGCCCAGATTCGAGCCGATGCCGACGAATGCCGTTACTTGTTCCACGGTCACTGCCCGCTTTCCGGGGTGCTCGCATCCTTTTGTTTACCCCGTCCGCCGCGTCGGCGCGAGCGTTTTTTCGCGGAGCCGTTCTCGCCTTCGGCTTTCGGCTTTTTCGCCAGCAAGGATTCGCGGCCGGCGCCGTCCGCCTCGACGAATGCGGTCCACCATTCACCGAGCTCGCTATCGATTTCGCCCGACGCGCAGCGCAGCAGCAGGAAATCGTAACCGGCGCGCCAGCGCATGTGTTCCAGCATTTTGTAAGGCGACTTGCCGATGCGGCGTTCGAAGCGCGGCTGCATCGCCCAGATATCGCGCATGTCGGAGGCGATCTTGCGTTGCAGTGCCAGCTTTTCGGTTTGCGTATTGAGCACGTCGTCGGCCGCCAGATGCAAGGCGGGAATCGGATATTCGCCGGCGGCCTGGTACGCATTCCATTTTTCGACGACCTGATGCCATAGCAGCGACGCGAACAGGAAGCCGGGCGACACCGGTTTGCCCTGTTGGATGCGCTTGTCGGTGCTGGCCAGCGCCAGCGTGACGAATTTCTCGCCCAGCGGCTGCTCGAGCACGACGTCGAGCAGCGGCAGCAGGCCGTGATGCAAACCTTCCTGGCGCAGTTGCTGCAGGCACGCCAACGCCTGGCCGCTCATCAGCAGCTTCAGCATTTCATCGAATACGCGTGCCGCCGGCACATTGTTGATCAGCGGCGCCATTACCTGAATCGGTGCGCGGGTGGCCGGATCAATCGTGAAACCGAGCTTGGCGGCAAAGCGCACCACGCGCAGCAGGCGCACCGGATCTTCGCGAAAGCGCGCTTCGGGAACGCCGATCATGCGCAAGGTCTTGTTGCGAATATCCGCGATACCGCCGTGATAGTCGAGCACGGTCTGGCTGGCCGGATCGTAGTACATCGCATTGATGGTGAAGTCGCGCCGCACCGCGTCTTCGTGCTGTTCGCCGAAGGTATTGTCGCGCAATACGCGGCCATGTTCGTCTTTTGGCGAGCCATCCGATGAAGCGCCGCGGAAGGTCGTGACTTCGAGTTGTTCCTGTCCCAGCATCACGTGCACGATCTGAAACCGTTTGCCGATGATGAAGGCGCGGCGGAACAGGCGCTTGACCTGCTCCGGCGTTGCATTGGTCGCGATGTCGAAATCTTTCGGTTTGTGCCCCAACAGTAGATCGCGTACGGCGCCGCCGACCACGAACGCCTTGAATCCGGCTTCCTGCAAGGTTTGCGTGATCCGCACCGCGTTCGGCGACACCAGTTGCGGATTGATTCCGTGTTCTTTCGGGCCGAGGGTGGTGGGCTTGGTGTTGCTTTTACCCTGATCTTTGACGCCGAGCATGCGGCGAATGAACTTTTTAATCATTGAATAAATTCAGGATGGGCCAGCCGTGCGCTTGTGCGTGCGCGGTGAGCTTGGTGTTGGGATTGGTGGCGACCGGATGGGTGACGATCGATAGCAGGGGGATGTCGTTTTGCGAGTCGCTGTAAAAATGGCTGCGTTCAAAACCGGCGAACGATTTTCCCATCGCGGCCAGCCAGGCATTTGCATTGATGACCTTGCCTGCGCCATAGGGCGGAGTGCCGACCGATTTGCCGGTGAATTCGTTTGCGGCCGTGAGTTCCGGTTCGGCGGCAATCAGGTGCCCGACGCCGAATGCCTGCGCAATCGGCGCCGTCACGAAGCGGTTGGTGGCAGTGATGATGCAGACCAGATCGCCGGCATCGCGATGCTTTTTCACAAGGTCGCGCGCGGCCGGCAGGATCGCCGGATGGATCACGTCGTCCATGAACTGCCGATGCCATTCATCCAGTTGCTTGCGCGGGAACTGCGCCAGCGTGCCGAACGCGAATTCGAGATATTCCACCGGGTCGAGCGTACCGGCCTGATAGCACGCATAGAATTCGGCATTGCGTTTTTCGAATGCGACAGTGTCGACCGCGCCGATGCGAGAAAGGAACTGGCCCCACTCGTAATCGGAGTCGAGCGGCAGCAAGGTGTGATCTAGATCGAAGAGTGCCAGATTCATTGTGTGATTTTTGTCATGCTTTTGTTTCGTTTTCCAACTGGAGCAGGCTGCGCAACAGCGACAAGGTAATCGGCCGTTGCGTCTCCAGCGAATAGCGGTCCAGGGCGTCGAGCATGGTCGACAAGGATTGCATATCGCGCCGGAAGTGCGTGATCAAATAGGGTAACACGCCAGGCGACAGCGACAAACCGCGCGCATGAGCAGCCTGGGTCAATGCCGCGATCTTTTCATCATCGCTCAGACCGTGCACTTGATAGATCAAGCCCCAGCCCAGACGTGTGCGCAAATCCTCGCGCACCGTCAGCTTGGCTGGTGGCATGGCGCCGGCGGCGACCAGCACGCCGCCGTTTTCGCGTACCTGGTTAAACAGGTTGAATGCTTCGATCTGGTGTTCCGGCGACAGCTTGTCGCAATCGTCCAGCAGGTAGAGGGTCACCTTTGGCACACACAGGAAAGCATCGATGCCGGCATCGGCCGCAATATAGCGTGCATCGCTCGCGGTAGCCAGCGCGTGCAGCAGATGGCTTTTGCCGGCGCCGGCTTCACCCCACAAATAGACAAAGCGCTCGCTCAGCGTGTTTGCCGTGCGGGTAGCCAAAAGGCGCAACAGCTGCGCCAATTCTGTATTTTGCCCGACGACGAATGTATCCAGGGTTTGCGGTCTTGCCGCACCCCAATCCAGCAACAACTGCCTCATGCTTGATTCTTCATGATTGATTATAAAAACCGCTATCGAGATAGTGCGCGCGCAAATGCCTGAATCCGACCGAGACCACGGCGGACGCGGGTAGCGCCAGCAGCACACCCACAAAACCGAATAATTGACCGAACGCGAGCAACGCGAAAATCACCGCCAGCGGATGCAGGCCGATGCGTTCGCCAACCAGGCGCGGCGTCAAAAAGAAGCTTTCGATGATTTGCCCGAAGCCGTAGATGATCGCGACTATAAGCACGCCATGCAAGCCTTCGAATTGCAAAAAAGCGGCGATGAGCGCGAGCAGCAATCCCAGGCCAAAGCCAAGATAAGGAATAAACACCAGCAAGCCGGTAATGATGCCAACCGGGAGCGCAACGTCAAAACCATTCAGGCCGAGTGCTGCCGAGTAATACACTGCGAGGACCAGCATGACTGCCAATTGCCCGCGCAGGTATTGGGCCAGCAGGCCATCGACTTCCTGCGCCAGATGCATCGCACGGCTGATCCAGCGGCGCGGAACTGCATTCTCCAGCCATCGCAGCAGCGGGTGCCAGTCCATCAACAGATAGAACAACACGATGGGGATCAATGCAGCCGTCGCCATCCAGCCCAAGACCGCAATGCCGCCGACCTTGGCGGAGGCCAGCACGGCACTCCAGATTTCATCGCCGCTGGCTGCAAACTGCTGGGTCAGGAGCTTTTGCAGGCCCGCGCTATCGAGCCGGACCTTGATGCCGAACCGATGCAGCTCCGGACCGACGGTTTCATTCAGCTTTGTCAGGAAGTGCGGAATCTGCTCCTGCAGCAGTGTGACTTCCTTTTGCAGTACCGGCACTACAATCAGCACCAATGCCATGATTGCCGCCAATAGCAGCAACATCACGACCGTGACCGCGGCCGCACGCGGCATCGCAAACCTGCCGATGCGATGCGAGGTCAGCCAGTCGACCCCCGGATTCAATGCATACGCCAGGATCGCCGCCGCAATAAAAGGCGTCAATACCGGGCCCAGAAGCACCAGCAATGCCACAAGCGCAAGGCCTATCGCCAGCCACAACCAGGTTTGTTTCTGCTCTGTAGTGAAAGAAAAAGGCATGAAATCGCGGGTTAGAGGGATCGATTTGATAAAATACGGGTTTAGCCGGCTGCTTCACGACTGCATCAGTCCGGCTTCAACCGTCTATTTTACCGCCTCTGCCGCCAATCACATCATGAGTTCCACTTCTAACGTTTCCCTTTCCTATCGCGACGCCGGTGTCGATATCGACGCAGGCGATGCTCTGGTCGAAGCCATCAAGCCCTTTGCCAAACGTACGATGCGCGAAGGCGTCATGGGCGGCATCGGCGGTTTCGGTGCGCTGTTTGAGGTCAGCAAAAAATTCAAGGAGCCGGTGCTGGTCTCCGGTACCGATGGCGTTGGCACCAAGCTGAAACTTGCGTTTCACTTGAACAAACACGACACGGTCGGCATCGATCTGGTTGCGATGAGCGTCAACGATATCCTGGTGCAGGGCGCCGAACCCCTGTTTTTCCTCGACTATTTCGCGTGCGGCAAGCTCGATGTGCCGACCGCGACCGATGTCATCAAAGGCATTGCGAAAGGCTGCGAACTGGCCGGCTGCGCATTGATCGGCGGCGAAACCGCTGAAATGCCGAGCATGTATCCGGACGGCGAGTACGACCTGGCCGGCTTCGCGGTGGGCGCGGTCGAGAAAGCCAAGCTCATCGACGGCAGCAAGATCGTGCCCGGCGACGTGGTGCTGGGGCTGGCATCGTCGGGTGCGCACTCCAACGGTTATTCGCTGGTGCGCAAGATTATCTCGGTCGCGCAGCCCGACCTGAATGCCGATTTCCATGGCCGCAAGCTGGCTGACGTATTGCTGGAGCCGACCCGTATTTATGTGAAACCCTTGCTGGCACTGATGGATGCACTGGAAGTCAAAGGCATGGTGCATATCACCGGCGGCGGTTTGGTTGAAAACATACCGCGCGTGTTGAAAGATAATCTGACCGCGGTATTGCAGCGCGACGCATGGGTGATGCCGCCGTTGTTTACCTGGCTGCAGCAGCACGGCGGCGTGGCGGATGCGGAAATGCACCGCGTGTTCAATTGCGGTATCGGCATGACAGTCATCGTGTCGAAAGAAAATGCAGATGCGGCGATCGCGCAGTTGAAAGCGGCCGGCGAAACGGTGACGCGCATTGGCGAAATTCGTGCGCGCCAGGAAGGTGAAGCGCAGACCATCGTGGTGTAAGGTGATTTCCGTGAACAAATATCCCATTTTCGCGGCGCATACGGGCGCGCTGCTGCGTTGTTCCTCGTTTGTGTGGCCCGCCACACGGCACTCGTCACGCCTTGCATCGCATCCCGTCTGCACCACGACCATGGGATATTCATTCACGGAAATCACCTAATCGACGGGTATTGTAAAAATGGCGGCAAGAGAATCTCTTGCCGCCATTTTTTTCGCCTGAAACTTGGCCGCTCAGGGCTGCTTGTTCCCGCCGCTTTGCTGCGCCAAGGTCTGCAGCGGCGCGGAATAGGGCGCTTTGGCTGCCTTCAAGTCCGCCGGCGGCGCCACGCGCACCGGTTGGCTGACTGCATTGGTGGTGGAGACGGCATTGGTCGCAGATTCCGGCGCCGCATTCCAGATCGGGTCGGCGATCCCCTCGAACACGGTTTTTAATTGCTTGCCCCACGTGCTGCGTATCATCTGGAAGTACTGGTTCTTCTCGTCGATCGTCACGAACCGCGTGACAGAAAAGGTGTCCGCTTCGTAGATCAGCAAGTCCAGCGGCAGGCCGACCGAGATGTTCGAGCGCAGGGTCGAATCCATCGAAATCAATGCGCATTTCGCGGCTTCATTCAACGGTGTCGCCGGGCTGACCACGCGATCGATAATCGGTTTGCCATACTTCGCTTCACCGATCTGGAAATACGTGTTTTCGTTATGCGACTCGATGAAGTTGCCGGCGGAGTACATCTGGAACAAGCGGCAGCGCTCGCCCTTGATCTGGCCGCCGAAAATCATGCTCACATTAAAATCGATGCCGAATTGCGCCAGCGACTTGGCATCCCGTTCATGCACCGCGCGTATCGCTTCGCCGACAATCTGCGCTGCTTCATATATCGACGCCGCCGTCCACACGCTCTTGCCAGCGGCGGTCACATGTTCTGAAATGATTTGCCGGATCGATTGCGAAATCGACAGATTGCCGGCCGCCATTAAGACCATCATCCGGTCGCCGGGATTTTCAAACACGCTCATCTTGCGGAATGTGCCGACTTGATCGACACCCGCATTGGTGCGCGAATCGGAAAGGAATACCAACCCCGCGTCGAGGCGCATCGCAACACAATAAGTCATGAGGATGAGGAGAAAAATAAGCCGAAAAGAGAAATTCTACAGGAAGCAGGCGCGTGCGCCCGCCGGTAACGGGCCCTGTTGTTTTATGGCTTTTTTAATAAAAATGAAAATGTCAGGCGGTGTGCGCCTCGGAGGTGACGCCAACATGCACGCTCAAGGACTCAGCGCCGCCGCCGCGCCGCACGCCTCGTACCGGTGCGGCCGAATCGTAATCGCGTCCGATCGCCAGCCGGCAATGCGAATCGCTGGCGAATTTCGCATGCGTTACATCGATACTGATCCAGCCGGAAAAATCGACTTCCTCGACCCACACATCGACCCAGGCGTGGCTTTCCGCATGTTCGGTAGCGCCGGCATCGATATAGCCGGACACATAACGCGCCGGGATGCCCTGCGTGTGGCAACATGCAAGAAACAGATGGGCATGGTCCTGGCAGACGCCGTGGCCGAGCAACAGCGCATCGGCCGCAGTGCTGGTGACGCCGGTGGCGCCGCTCTGGTACCCGACCGCGCTGCGAATTGCACCTGCCAGTGTCAGCATTTCACGACTGCGGGCCGCAGGCGCCAAATACTTGGCAGCAAAGGCGACGATGGTGCTTGCGGGCTCGGTCAAGCGTGTCGGCACCGTAAACACGAGCGGAGAAAGACTGCCGGTTTGCACCAGCCGCCCG
>CAMLDH010000197.1 GCA_946478765.1 uncultured Oxalobacteraceae bacterium
CCCTCTCTTGTTCTGCCTAGCTCTCGCCGGCAGCCTTCTTAGCTACCGGCTTTTTGTCGACGGCCTTTTTAGGCGCGGCTGCTTTCTTGGCTACTGGCTTTTTAGCGGCGGCCTTTTTAGGCGCTGCTGCCTTTTTAGCTACCGGCTTTTTAGCGACGGCTTTTTTAGGCGCTGCTGCTTTCTTGGCGGCCGTTTTTTTGGCCGGGGCTTTCTTTGCAGCGGGTTTCGCTGCAGCTTTCTTTGCGGCTGTTGCCATTTTGTTTCTCCTTCTTCACGTGATGGAAAAAATCAAACTACATGTTTGAAACCCCCCTGCTCCATCGCGATGGGTCAGGTGGATTATTCATCGGCACAAGCATGCTTCTGTTTGTGCTAATGAATTCGGCACCAGCTGAACTGCTGCATCCCCTCACTTATGCAGCACTTCAGCCATCAATTGACTACCCCGCCTATGCAGCGCTGCTGTGGCGGCAGTCAAAAAAAACGCCGGCGATCACGCCAGCGTCGGAATACTGTTTCTGAGAAGCCAACTCGTTTTTCAAAGAAAACGCCGCCTTACCTGACTTGATCAGGTGCAGCGGCGCAAACAGATTAAATCGGTTCGGTCTTCTACTGGGCATTTAGTTGGTTGTTGCCTTCCATTTTTTGCAGTCGTTTGTTCGAATGATTGTCGACTGCCTTCGTCTCTCCACCTCGCTCACATTGACGAGATCAATCCGACTCTTTATTCCCAATTCAGTGCGCCACCGGTTTGGTATTCGATTACGCGCGTCTCGAAAAAGTTGCGCTCTTTTTTCAGATCGATCATTTCGCTCATCCAGGGGAAAGGGTTTTCTTCCTGGCCGAACATCGGATCAAGACCGATCTGTTGTGCGCGGCGATTCGCGATGAATCGTAAGTAGCCTTTGAACATCGGCGCATTCAAACCGAGCACTCCACGCGGCATTGTATCCTCTGCGTAGCGATATTCCAACTCCACCGCACGTAAAAACAACGATTTAATCTCTTCGCGGAATTCGGATGTCCACAGATGCGGATTTTCGAGCTTGATCGTGTTGATCAAATCGATCCCGAAATTGCAGTGCATCGACTCGTCGCGCAAAATATATTGATACTGTTCTGCTGCGCCCATCATCTTGTTCTGACGACCGAGCGCGAGGATTTGCGCGAAGCCGACATAGAAGAACAAGCCTTCCATCAGGCAGGCAAACACGATCAGGGACTTCAACAGCTTCTGGTCGTTCTCCGTCGTGCCGGTTGTAAACTGGGGATCGGTCAACGTGTCGATGAACGGGATCAGGAATTCATCCTTGTCGCGGATCGACGCCACTTCGTGATACGCGTTGAAAATTTCGCCTTCGTCCAGACCGAGCGACTCGACGATATATTGGTAGGCGTGGGTGTGGATCGCCTCTTCAAACGCCTGGCGCAACAGGTACTGGCGGCACTCCGGCGCGGTGATGTGGCGATAGGTGCCGAGCACGATATTGTTGGCGGCGAGCGAATCGGCCGTCACGAAAAAGCCGAGATTGCGCTTGACCAGGCGACGCTCGTCGTCGGTCAGTCCATTCGGGTTTTTCCACAATTCGATGTCGCGCTGCATGTTGATTTCCTGCGGCATCCAGTGGTTGGCGCAACCGGCCAGATACTTGTCCCATGCCCACTTGTATTTGAACGGCACCAGCTGGTTGACGTCGGTCTGGCCGTTGATGATGCGCTTGTCGGCGGCGTTCACGCGGCGGCTGGCTCCGTCGCCGGCGGCGGCTGGCTTGCCGACCAAGGCTGGATCGAGTGCCACATTGCTGACATGTTGATTCAATTGCGGGCGCGCCACCGGCTCCAGGGCAGGCTGCGGTGCGCGCACCGGCGTGGCGGCGGGGGCTGCGTTTTCATCCCAACTTAGCATAGCTCTTATCCTTCTTCGTATTCTTACTGATATGTTGGGGGGCAGAGTTAAGCGTAACGATAGCCTACGCTTAACTCTGTCCCCAATGCTTTATATGTATCGTCGAAAACCATGCAAACTTCAAGCCCGGCGGCAAGCCGCCGGAACCCGGCTTACTGGCAAGCTTCGCATTCTTCAAATCCCGGGTCGCCCGGACGCAGCATGCAAGCCGGTCCTGCCACATCATCGGTTGCCGCCGCTGTCGCCGCAAAACCGCCGTCTGCCGGCACCGCGTTCAATGCGCCGGTCTTGGACGTCGATTTCTCGGTATGGGTCGCCCCGATGGTGCGCAGGTAATAGGTGGTCTTCAAGCCGCGCAGCCATGCCAGCTTGTAAGTTTCATCGAGCTTTTTGCCGGACGCGCCTGCCATATAGATATTGAGCGATTGCGCTTGATCAATCCACTTCTGGCGACGCGACGCGGCTTCGACCAGCCAGGACGGTTCGACTTCGAACGCGGTCGCATAGAGCGCGCGCAAATCCTGCGGAATGCGGTCGATCTTGGCCAGGCTGCCGTCGAAATATTTCAGGTCGGAGATCATCACCTCGTCCCATAAGCCGCGCGCCTTGAGGTCGCGCACCAGGTATGCGTTGATCTCGGTAAATTCGCCGGACAAGTTCGACTTCACGTACAGGTTTTGATACGTCGGTTCGATACAGGCGGAGACGCCGATGATGTTGGAAATCGTCGCGGTCGGCGCGATCGCCACGCAGTTCGAATTGCGCATGCCGTAATTCTTGATGCGGCTACGCAAGGCGGTCCAGTCCATCGATTCGGACAAGTCGGCTTCCAGGTAACCGCCGCGCTCTTCGGCCAGCAACTTGAGCGAATCCTGCGGCAGGATGCCGCGATCCCACAAGGAACCGACATAAGAACTATAGCGGCCGCGCTCTTCCGCCAGCTCGGTCGATGCCCAGTAAGCGTAATAACACACCGCCTCCATCGAACGATCGGCAAATTCGACTGCATCTTTCGATGCATATGGCACACGCGTCATGTGCAGGCAATCCTGGAAGCCCATGATGCCGAGACCGACCGGACGATGGCGCAGGTTGGACTCGCGCGCCTTTTGGACCGCGTAGTAATTGATGTCGATCACGTTATCGAGCATGCGCATGGCAGTGCGGATCGTCTTTTGCAGCTTCACGTGGTCCAGTTGGCCATCCTTCATGTGGGCCGGCAGGTTGATCGAACCGAGGTTGCAGACCGCGATTTCAGACTCGTTGGTATTGAGCGTGATCTCGGTGCACAGATTCGAACTATGCACGACGCCGACGTGTTGCTGCGGCGAACGGATGTTGCACGGATCCTTGAAGGTAATCCAGGGATGGCCGGTTTCGAACAGCATCGACAGCATCTTGCGCCACAGGTCGAGCGCCTGGATTTTCTTGAACAGGCGCACTTCGCCGCGCGCGGCTTTTGCTTCATAGCCGGTATAGGCTTCTTCAAACGCGCGGCCGAACTTGTCATGCAGGTCGGGCGTGTCGCTTGGCGAAAACAGGGTCCACTCGCCTTTTTCCATCACGCGCTTCATGAACAGGTCGGGAATCCAGTTCGCGGTGTTCATGTCATGCGTGCGGCGGCGATCGTCGCCGGTATTTTTGCGCAGGTCGAGGAATTCCTCGATATCCATGTGCCAGGTTTCCAGATAGGCACAGACTGCGCCCTTGCGTTTGCCGCCCTGATTGACTGCCACTGCAGTGTCATTGACCACTTTCAGGAACGGCACCACGCCTTGCGATTTGCCGTTGGTGCCTTTGATGTGCGCCCCCAGGGAACGCACCGGGGTCCAGTCGTTGCCCAGGCCGCCGGCATATTTGGCCAGCAATGCATTTTCTTTGATCGCTTCGTAGATGCCTTCGAGGTCGTCGGCGACTGTCGTCAAATAGCACGACGACAATTGCGAGCGCTGCGTGCCGGAATTGAACAAGGTCGGCGTCGAACTCATGAAGTCGAAGCTCGACAGCAGGTTGTAGAACTCGATCGCGCGCGCTTCGCGGTCGGCTTCACGCAAGGCCAGGCCCATCGCGACGCGCATATAGAACGCTTGCGGCATCTCAATGCGGGTATCGCGAATATGCAGGAAATAGCGGTCGTACAGGGTTTGCAGGCCGAGATAGCCGAACTGCAGATCGCGCTCGGGCACCAGCGCATCAGCCAGCTTTTTCAGGTCGAACTGGGCCAGCTTCGTATCGAGCAACTCCGCCTCGATCCCTTTCTGGATGAATTTCGGGAAGTATTCAATATAGTGTGCCTGCGCATCTTTCTGCGCGACTTCCTGACCAAATACTTCCTTGCGGATCGTGTGCATCAACAGACGCGCAGTGACCGTGCTGTAGGCCGGGTCTTTTTCCATCAATGCGCGCGCCGCCAGGATCGCCGACTTATGCAATTCCTCGACCGGTACGCCGTCATACAGGTTCTTGAGCGTCTCGGCCAGGATTGCGTCGGCATCGACATGTTTTTCAAGGCCGATGCAGGCGGACGAAATCAAGTCGCGCACCTGGTTTATGTCGAGCGGACGGCGCTGACCGTCTTCGATCACGTGCAATTGCGGTGCGTCCGGCGCCGCTTTGGACGATTGTTGCTGCGCCCGCTCTTCCATGCGCTTGGCGCGATACAACACATAGGCACGTGCCACATCGTGTTCGCCGGAACGCATCAGCGCCAGTTCGACCTGATCCTGGATGTCCTCTATATGGAAGGTGCCGCCGGCCGGTTGGCGACGCACCAGTGCGTTCACCACATTGGCAGTCAATTGCTCGACCAGTTCGCGCACGCGCGCGGAAGCGGCGCCATGACCGCCGTTGACCGCCAAAAACGCCTTGGTCACGGCGATTGAAATCTTCGACGGTTCGAAGACGGCGACGGCGCCATTGCGACGAATGATTTTATAGTCGCCAAGCGTGACGGATAAATTGCTGGAGGAAGGGGAAACACTAGTGAGCGGGGAGACGGCACCGAATTCGGCAGGGGACTTTACGGAAATTTCTTGAGCTGTATGCATTAAGCCTCCAGGGACGATCATTGCGACAGACGGGCTGTCGTTTGTGGTTATTTTTAGAACACCCAATACATCCGGGGTTCATAAAAGTCATGCGGTGCACCATGCATGTCAATAACGTGGGAGCCACGTTACCGTCGACGCATGCGACCTGAATCTATTTTTAAGGAGGGCGGAACAGGCCCCGTCGAACTTCAAAAACACGCGAATTTGCGTTAAGGAACCAAGTGAACAGCCCAAAAGAAAAAATCACAATCGGCACTACATCTAGTGGGCAAATTGTGATTTTCACTAATTCTAGTGCCAGCCAACGGAGGATGCAATATTTTTCTCTAACAATGCTGCAATATTTTTATGCTGCAATGCGTTGACTTTTTATGTCAAACCCGGGAAGCGCAGCGCGCATATCGAGGACGATGAGGATTCATGCGGGTTTAACGCGCGTTGATAACGATGCCAGTCAAAACAGGGGCCGGGATCGGTCTTGCGTCCGGGGGCGATATGCTCATGGCCGGCCACATCCGTCAGTCGATAACGTTCCCGCAGGGCTTGCGTGAGAGCCGCCAGCGTTTCGTATTGCGGGTCGGTAAACGGATCGGCATCGGTGCCTTCCAATTCGATCCCGATCGAAAAATCGTTGCACCGCTCCCGTTTGCCGAACGATGACACGCCGGCGTGCCACGCGCGCGCATTGGCGGATACGAATTGCAGGAGCGCGCCATCGCGCCGGATCACGAAATGCGCGGAAACCCGTAGCGGGCGCAATTGATCGAAATAAGGATGGGCATCGTAATCCAGGCTGTTGGTAAACAGTTGCGCAATAAACGGGCCGCCGAACTGCGCCGGCGGCAAGCTGATGTTGTGAATCACCAGCAGGTCTATCCCGGCGCCTTCCGGTCGTACGTCGGCATTCGGCGATGGCAGGTGCTGTGCCGCGTCACACCAGCCATCGGCGGCAATGTTGAAGCGGGATGGCGGTGGATTCGCGGCTTCACTCCGGCTCATTGATACTCAACCTTTGCATGCGGTAGCGCAGTTGGCGAAAGCTAATGCCGAGCAATTCCGCTGCCTGGGTGCGGTTAAAGTGTGTTTTCGCCAATGCCCGCCGTATGATCTCGCGTTCGACTTGATCGAGATGTTCCGGCAACGAAGGCGGCAAATCAGGCTCTACAACAGGCGACGCCAAAGTGGCAACCGGTTCGGCCAATGCAGCGAGGGTGCCCGGCGGCGCGGAAACCGCCTCGGTTACCGACGCTTCAGTGCGCGCCGGCCTGAACTCGGCAGCAAATGCACTACCGCCTTTCAACGCCAGATCGGCCACTTCGATCACGCCATCATTGGCAAAAGCCAAGGCACGTTCGAGAATGTTTTCCAGTTCGCGCACGTTGCCCGGGAAATAGTACGCGCACAATGCGTCCAGCGCGGAAGGCGCCAGCACCGCGCCCGCGCCCGGCCCGGCAAGCCGTTCGAGAATCGCATCGGCCAGCAGGCCGATATCGTCGAGCCGCTCGCGCAAGGGCGGCAGCCGGAGCTCAATGACATTGAGCCGGTAATACAGATCCTGCCGGAATCTGCCATTTTCGACGCACTCGGCAAGGTTTTGGTGGGTCGCGCTCACCAGCCGCACATCGACTGGCTCTTCTGCCGTCGCACCGACTTTGCGGACTCGGCGCTCCTGTATCGCACGCAGCAACTTCACTTGCATCGGCAACGGCAAATCGGCCACCTCATCGAGCATCAGGGTGCCGCCGTTGGCCGCCTGAAAAAAGCCGTCGCGATCTTCCGCCGCGCCGGTAAAGGCGCCTTTGCGGTAACCGAAGAATTCGGCCTCCATCAGGGCTTCCGGAATTGCGCCGCAATTGACCGCAACAAACGGTTTGTCGGCACGCGCGCTTTGGGCGTGGATATCGCGTGCGGCAAGCTCTTTGCCGCTGCCCGATTCACCGGTAATCGCAACCGGCGCCATGCTGCGCGCCAGGCGCACGATCTGCGTGCGCAAATCCTGCATCGCGCCGGACTGGCCCATCAGACGCAGCGGCGCCGTGGCGCCGGCCTGATTGTCGGCTCTCCCGCCGGCAGGCGCCTGGTGCATGCGCAACGCGGACTGCACCATCAGGCGCAACTGGTCCAGTCCGACCGGCTTCGACAAATAATCGAAGGCGCCCGCCTTCAGTGCGGCGACTGCGTTATCGGCGCTGCCGAATGCCGTGATCACCGCAATCGGCGTATTCCTGTGATCGGCGGCGACTTCACGCACCAGCTCGATACCCAT